>JAQULY010000305.1 GCA_028718445.1 Kiritimatiellia bacterium | reverse complement strand
GAATCGTCCTGGAAGGTCACGCCCCTGCTCGACCCGCGAAAGGACTGTCCACAACACGCTTCGTCCCACACTTTGTCGGTTACGGTCGTCGTCGCTCGGCTTTGTCGCGCGGCATTCTGTCCTGAGAAACTCAACCGTTGACCGCTCTCGTCCCCCGCTATCGTGTTCCGATTCACATAACTCGACACCCCACAGGGCGCTGAAGCCCCTTCCCGGCCTCGTGTCAGCCTTGCCTGTTGCGTCAAGCAGCGGTATCCTCCACGTTGTTCGCCGAACGATCACGACACGTCGGCAAAATGACAATATCCGAGTCCATCGCCAAGTGGCGCAAGGTGGAGCTAAAGGAGCGTTCAGCCGCGCCGGAACACTTCCTTGACCTTTGCCGGGTTCTCGATCATCCCACCCCAGCCGCCGCCAAGGAACTGAACGAACTACGCGAACGTTGGCTGAACCCGCCCGAATGGACGCACACCGAGACACTGGAGTTCCCCGGCACGGTCGGCGGCCCGAGGGATCGTTACATCGACCCGGCGTCGGCGGAAGACCGGGGGGGGGTCAAGGTCGGCGCCGTCCGCTATCCCCGCCTAGTACCGCGAGATGCCGCCTGCGCCGCACGCCTGAAGGACCGCAACCTGACCAAGCTCTACAACGGCCGTCCCGCCTGGCTGGCCGACTGCCACGCGAAGCGCGACGCCGCCGTCGCCGCTGCCTACGGCTGGCCCGCCGACCTGACCGATGACGCGATCCTCGAACGCCTGCTGGCGCTCAACCTGGAACGGGCGGGAGGGTGAGGAGGGATATAAGCATAGCTATCGCCCGAAACCCAATCGAACCGCAGATTTCCCGCTGCGCGGGCGCATAAACGGACGAATACTGAACCGCAGAATGCAGAAGTCAATCCCCTCATGATTCGGACCTCATGATTTGTCGATTTATGCGCCCGCGCAGCGGGAAATCTGCGGTTCGTTTCGGTTCCAGTACTTGAACAATTTGCCCCATCAGAGAAGGAAACAGAGAATCTTCCCTTGCGAATCCCGCCTGATCGGCCTATGCTACCAATGCAATTGGTGATATAACCACCTTTGCTGGTGGACAACTGGAGATTGCCCGTGATTGAACCATTACTGGGATCCACGAACGCCGAGAGAGTTCTCATCTTTCTATTGGCTCGTGACGAGGGCTATGCAAGCGGGGTCGCCAAGTTCTTCGGCACCGACTTGTACGGTATTCAGAAGCAGTTGGAGAAGCTTGAGGCGGGGGGCGTGTTGGCGAGTCGCACGGTGGGCAGAACCAGGCTTTACCGCTTCAACCCGCGGTGCCCCTTTCTGAACGAGTTGCGAGCCCTACTCGAGAAGGCTTTGGCGTTCTATCCCGAGGCGGAACGGGAACGCCTTCGAATCGTACGGCGTCGACCGCGGCGAAGGGGAAAGCCATTGTGAAGCCCGTCGCCGAAATGACACGTCTGGAATTCGCAGCCTTCGTGGCTGACGAGTTCCGGCGCCGCAACATCAATGTCGTGCTTTCCGGCGGTTCCTGCGTTTCGATCTACAGCCAGGAGAAGTACGTCTCCATGGACCTCGATTTCGTGAACGCGGGATTCACGAAGCGTACGCAGATCAGGGAAGCCATGGAGGCATTGGGGTTTCACGAGGAGAACCGGTACTTCCGACGCTCGGACGCGAAGTTCCTGGTCGAGTTTCCCCCCGGGCCGCTCGCTGTTGGGGAGGAACAGGTGAAGCAGATCGACGAGATCAAGACCGCAACCGGCATCTTGCGCATAATCTCGCCAACGGACTGCGTGAAAGATCGCCTCGCATGGTTTTACCATGACAACGATACGGAATGCCTGGTGCAGGCGATCCTCGTGGCCCATGCGAACGCGGTGGACCTGGGAGAGATCGAGCGGTGGTCCAAAGCTGAGCGGAAGCATGACGCCTTCCAGAGAGTCAAAGGCAGACTGATAGAGACCGGCACAACCAGGCGGCGCGCCTGACGCGAATACGCGCCGGTGGCCGGTGACGTTCGGTGGAAGAGAATGAGACGGATATCGATAGCGATCATGGTGGTCATGTTGACCGCACCTGGCGCACAGGCGATGCTACGCGCTGGTCCGGAGATCACTTCCGTTGTACTCGACGCAACCGATTCAGACAAAGTCGCCATCCGAATACGCGGCGTTCCGTGCAAAGCGGCCGTCAGCACAAATGCAGGCCAGAGTTTCGTTGCGGTTGCCGAACAAGACGTTCAACCTAACTTGTCGACCAATCTTACCGCCGGAATGAGGCGTTACGTTCTGGTAGACTCCTTCCAATTACTACGCTCGGATGACGCTGGTGTGACGTGGACGAACACCGCTGCGACATCATTTCTGCGCGACCAAAGCCGGGCCGCCGTGGAAGAGGAAAGGATCTGGTTTCGCGAGGAGTACGGATCACGGCTTCAGCCGCGGTCGGCGCTCTGGCATCCTCTTTTCGGTGTTTCTGCACTCGGCTATCTTCTGGTCACAGTCCTGACCCTGCGGCAGGCGGGTTCATTGCGTGCTGCCTTGCTCGGTGTGCGCGGGCTGGTGGTTCTGTTGCTCGTTTGGGTTCTGCTCTGGGGCTTCCACACCGTTGTGAGACACTGGACCGATGCGCAGTACCCAATGGCCTACTGGAACACCTCTGGCCAAATGCATCCAAGCCCGAAACTGGGGTTAGCCATGGCCATCACGGCTCTGCCACTCCCGCTCCTGGCATATCTCGTATTCCTTTGGCCCATCTTGCCCGGATCCGCAGAAGTGCTAACCCAACGGTTGCCAGAAGGCCGACGCCGGTTTGCTTTCGCTATCTGTGTCGTCGCTGGCACAGTATTCGCGTTGTTCCACCTCTGCATGATGTTCGTCGGGTACTTTTGGGAATGATGAGGCACCGAACACACCTCGGACGGTATTCGTCAACCCGCGGACGTGTTTCCGAAACCGTCAAGGTGAACGTCCTGTCGATGAAAATGAATGATCAAACAGAACCGATGGCGCGAACACAGACCTATCGCCCATGGCTTCTTGCCATGTCTGCTGGGATCATCGCGTGGGGTGTCGGCTTAGGACTGGTCTACATTGATGCGCCCTTCGGCATCGCCGACGGAGGGTCAACTGGGGGAGGGATTGCCTTCCTCGTCGGCGCTGGACTTATCTACGGATGTCCAATCGTTGTCACTGTGGCGGTCATCGGTGTCCTCGCTGTTGCTGTGTTTCGGATGATGAAGAGGCGACAGAACCACACCTCGGACGGTATATGTCAACCCGCAGACGGGTCGCCAAGACCGTCAGTGTGAACGTTCGATTCATGAGATGAAAAGAAAGATAACAGTCCTCACGGTCCTCCTGACGGCAGTGGCGTCAACTGCCCGTGCTAATCCGGTGGTCATTGGAACAGGATTCACGCCGCCTGAGTTCACGGCACTTCTCGCCGAAACACTCGTTGTTGCCGTCCTCTTGTCCAGACGCAAGTTCGACTTCCTCCGCGTGCTATACACCTGGTTTCCAATCACTCTGATCACCTACTGGCTGCTCATGCTGTGCGGCGTGCTGTCACTCGCGGGTTTGTCGGCTGTATTTCCTCGATTCGAGATGAGTGGCGCCTTCCTGCCAGCAGTTGTATTTCTTGTCCTCGAAACCGGCGTGGTATTCCTTGAAGCTTGGGCCATCAGGCGACTGGCGCCACACAGGTTTTACCGAAGATCTGATGTGCCCTTCCAGTGGAAGCAGGCAGTGCTGGTCTCGGTGTGCGGGAATACGACATCGCTGATCATAGGCTTCGGCTGGATGTTCGGATGAAAACGGAACTGAACATCACCTTCCACGGTATGGCGTACCGCCGCCCGTGAAGGTGGGCGTTCCACTGACGCTGCGCTCCGTCGGAACGCCTACAAGCCCTCATAGCACGGTCAGCAAATCACTCCTGCTCACATGCACCCCACATGCACCCCATCTCACCTCTCACTGACCCACTTCGGCCATTGAGTCCCTAAACTGCGAGAGTTGCACACTGGTGCCACCGAACCATGCACGTTGATTGCGCGGAGACGGCTCGCGAGGACGCTCGCCCTCCATCAGTTTTATCCATGCGCGAGTGAACGAGCGTATTGGCGAGGCTCTGCCGAACCGCAAGCGCAAGGGCAAGCGCATGGGGGGGCGGCAGAGAAAGCTGCAACTCTCGCAGTTCAGGGTGAGTCCATTGCGCTTGCGGCGCGGCGCCGGACCGTCGTATGATGAGCGCGCTTCAGAGCCCATAGCTCAGTTGGTCAGAGCGGAGGACTCATAGTCAAAAAAAGGCCGTTGTTATTGGGGTGTCTGTGAATGTGCCTCTTTTACGATACCTGTTTCTGCCTGTCCTTTCGTCCCGGTTCTGTCCCAAAAAAGCCGTCCCAATTCTGTTCCCTCTTCCGCCGCGCATCGGTGGTGACAAGCTCGCATCCCGCATCACGAATTGGCATTCGTAATAAAAACCTCCAGGATGCCCAGCAAGCGGCTTGACCGGTCGGGGGGGGGGGCAGTATTCCCCCGAGGCGTCCGGGCGGCTTCCCGGCCCCGTAGCGTCCGCCGTGCGGGTGTTCCGGCGGTCGGTGCCGGCGCGGGAGTCCCCCGGCTACCTCCCTCCCTCCGTCCCGGTCGCTGGCCAGCCGTGCGCGGATCGGCGCCGGGCTGCATGTCTGCCAGGTGCGGCTGCGGCATGGACGTACGGTGCGGCGGGTTCCCGCCATGCACCGTTGCCACCTGTTTCCCCGCCGCTGCCCCCCACATTCATCCATTGCATCCCCCCCGCTCCCTACGCTATCCTGTCCACAGATATTGCGTGGAGTTTGCCGCCCACAAGGGGATTGACATGAAAAAGCCGCCCTCGTGCTCATTCCGCTGGCCTTGGTCGCCGTGCTTCTCGCCCCCTTGTCCGCCGCCGCCACAGAAGGTCCCTACACCTATACCGTCACATCCGGCAAAGCCACCATCACGACTACAACGGCCCCATCGTCAAGGAATTAGGCCCATCCGCGGCCCGCGTCTTCACAGTCCGCATGATCGAAGCCAAATTCCGCAAATCCATGTTCGCGGAGGCTTGATAATAATTATGGGAACGGGACATGAGCACTAGTCGCTGCATGTCTTCTTGGTTCCTCAGCGGGACGTTGGCTTTTTTATGGGCCTCTGGCGCGGATGCGCTTGGCGCGCCGGTAAAGATCATTCTGGATACCGACGTGGCTTCAGACTGCGACGATCTTGGCGCGATAGCCGTGCTGCACAATTACGCCAACCAGGGGAAGGCCGAGATTCTCGGGATGGTATGCGATGTTTCCGACGACCGCTCCCCGCTCTGCCTCAGCGCCATCAATACATATTACGGGCGTAAGAGCATTTCCATTGGTTGTGTGACAACCGACTATGTAAGCCCCTGTGTGAACATCCTGTTTGACATACCCTATTTCTACGTGGGCGCGAACAGGTTCACGGACTACATCGCAGACACGCGCAACTACGATCGCGGCTTTCTGTCGAATCCTGTGCCCGACGCACTCGATGTCTACCGGGACATCCTGAAAAACAACACCAACGTGACGATCGTTTCAATTGGCTCGCTCTATCATCTTGATCGTTTGCTTAAGGAAGAGCCCGTTCTTGTAAGCGACAGTGTTGCTAAGTTAGTTGTCATGGGGGGGCAGTATCCTTTTATGGAGTTAAGACCTGATTTTAACTTCTCATTGTGGTGTGATGCGGCGCAGCGTGTCGTTGCCAATTGGCCAACGCCGATCATCTTTACAGGACTTGGTGGTGATATCATTACCGGTGCCGTACTTATGGATGATGCGAAGGTCGCCACTAACAATCCAATTCGTGTAGGCTATAAGCTGGGGACGGAGGGCGAACGGTTGGATACTTCTCTGAAAGGCGAGTCTCAAGGTCCCTACCGCCCAAGTTGGGATCCAATTGCAGTTGTATATGCCGTGGAAGGGGCTGGTTCGACATTTGCAGAACACAATGGAATAAACAGCGTTGTCCCTGTTAGTTTCGATCTTCCTGCGATTCCCTTTTATGGCACGCCTTCTATCACGCTACCGTGTGTCACCAACGCTTGGACGGATTCAGAATACGGCAGGCACCGCTATCTAAGCCTGGTCCAGCCGGATCCGTCGACTATGTCCAATCATATAGAAAACCTCATGACGGGGCCCACCGTTCCTACGCCGACCGACCTTTCTGCAAACGCCTTTTCGTTAAATGAGATCGTTCTTGTATGGAAGGACGAAGCGAGCAATGAAGTCGGCTGCAAAATTGAGCGTGGCACAGATGGTGAGACCTTTGAGGAGATTGGTTTTACCATGGGAGGATCCTGTAACTCGTTTTCCGATGTCAGTCCGGATCTTGTTCCCGGTGTGCGTTATTACTACAGAGTGCGTGCATTCGATGACAAAGGCCATTATTCTTACTGTTCCGTCCCTGCCAGCGCCATGTTGTCGGAACCCTCTGCGCCCCTTGTGCTTGGTCCGGCGCCATACGGCTTTGTTCCTAACACGACACCTGTTTTGCAGTCGTCAGCAATTTCCTATCCTGATGGCGTCACACATGCGAATAGCCAGTGGCAAGTGAGTCGCAACACCGGTTTTACAGGCTTGGCATGGGATGCCGGCGAGAGCTTTCCCGCCAGCACTTCAACCACGGTCCCATCGGGGCTGTTGGCCTATAATACGACCTATTACTGGCGTGTCCGGTACAAGGACTCTCACGGCGTCTGGTCTCCTTGGTCTGCGGTAGGCGCGTTCAAGACGATTGAATCAGGCGACTATGAATATTCCACTGGATTTGACCATTCTTCAATAACGAGTTACACCGGCCCCGGCGGGAACGTCACCATCCCGCCCACCATCAACGGCCTGCCCGTAATTTCCATCGGCAGCTACGCCTTCAACACATG
>JAQULY010000304.1 GCA_028718445.1 Kiritimatiellia bacterium | reverse complement strand
CGTGACGTTCGCGGCCCGTTTGGAGACGGCTGAAGAAAGGGAGCTGGGACCGGCTGACGGAGATCGGGACAAGGCGGCGGGCGTTTCCGCGTCCGCAGGAGAGACGGTGGAGGAAGGGTGTAATCCGAAAAAAGGAGTAAGCATGAACACGAAACGCAGTACTAGTGTGAAGGCGAAGAGCGGGCTGCTAACGCTGGCGGCGCTGACGGCGCTGGCAACGGTCGTACCGAGCGGTAACGCGCGCGCCTTCGATGGCGAGGGCCCGTATGCGGCGGACGCCTACACGATCGCGCTGTACCATCTGAATGAGGGCTCGGGCACGACCGCCTGCGATGTCGCGCCGGTGGGTGGGGCCAACGACATGGTCTACAACAGCGGTTCGCCGACCTGGTTGACGGGGAAGTTCGGAGGAGGAATAGCGGAAGCGGCGAATGTCCGCTTCTTCTCGAACTCGATTCCGACGACCACGTTCAGTCAGTTGACTCTGGACTGCTGGATCAAGCCCACGCCGGACATGAACACCGCCGTCCAACAGTACCTGCTCTGTGTCCGTGGGGCGGACAGTGCCGCCTTGAGATTGGACAGCAGTACAAACATCACCATGTTCTTCGGCAACGCCAGCGGCTGGTACTCCTTGACGACAGCCTTGACGAGCAACTATCTCTATGACGGCAACTGGCATCAGGTGGCCGGCACATTCAACGGTGGTGTGGCGTCGGTCTACGTGGACAACGTGTGTCTGGCGAACTGCGTGACAGTAAAGAAAACACTCTCCTCCGTCGATAGCGTCTATCTTGGATGCGGCCCCGTTTGGTCCCCCTCCGGTGGCTATTTCGAGTACACGGGGGCGATCGATGAAGCGCGCATCAGCAATATCAGCCGAACCGATTTTCGAGTGCCGTCGGGCACGCGGTTCGTGGGCAGCGGCCAGTACGAACCGGACAGTCATGCGATCTTGCTGTACCACCTCAACGAGGGTTCGGGCGCAGTGGCCGCCGATGCCGCGCCGCTGCAGGGGGCCAACGATGCCTCGGCGATTGGCGGTTCGCCCACGTGGAACACGGGGACATTCGGATCAGGTCTGTCGCGGCCATACGGTGAGACCAACTACTTCTCTGCTGCCTTCCCGACAATGGTGTTCAGCCAACTGACCCTGGACCTCTGGATCAGGCCGACGCTATTCGACAGCGGTTACCACTACGTGGCGGGACTCACGGGAACGAATATGGCCTTTCTCCGGCTCTCGTCCTCGAACAGTGTCGTCGAGTTCTGCATCACTACCCCAACATGGCAGGGGGCTTGCGCCGTGCTGCCAGCAGGCTATCTGAATGACGGCAACTGGCATCAGGTGGCGGGGACGTTCAACGGCGGGACCTTTTCGGTCTACGTGGACAACCTCCTCCGAACGAACTACGTGGCGGGAACGGGGATGACGTGTTCGTTCAGCGGCATATTGTTCAATGCCGGCGCTCCTTGGGATCCGGCCAACCAGAGCGGCAACCCCCCACTCGTCGGGTTGCTGGATGAAGTGCGTCTGAGCGACACCGCCAGGACCAAGTTCCAGCTTTCAGCCGGAACCACGATCATGATCCGTTAGCCCAAGTGCCCTTCGCAAATTCAACCGGCAGACAGGCTGATTCAGTATATCGTTAATGAGAAGTTCCATGTTGATGAGGAGGCAAACCGGAATGCGCATGATGAACGCGGGCTGGAGGGTGGTCACGGTCGGAGTATGGCTTGTTGTGGGGGGGTGCCGCACTGTCCGTGAGGCGCCGGAGCTGGCGCGGGAAAGCTTCGGCAAGGCCGAAGGACATTACCTGTTCTTCGCGGACGCCACGCCGCGGTGCCGGTTGGTTCTGCCCGGCAAGCCAGAGCCGGAAGAGAGCGAGGCCGCCGGACTGATCCGAGATATTTTCCGGGACATGGGTGGCGGCGAGGTCGGCATTGTCAAGGAGCCCGCGGCGGATTTCAGCGGAGTGGACATTCATGTGGGGGCGACCGACTGGGTCAGGAGCCTCGCGCTCTTGCCGGCGGACCTGGATCAGGACGGTTTCGTGATTCATCCCGGCGGCTCCCGTCGGTTGGCGCTGTTGGGCGGGCGCGCGGTGGGCACGCTTTACGCGGCCACCGAGTTCCTGGAACGCTATGCCGGCATCCTCTGGGTGTGGCCGGGCGAGAACGGCACCGTGATTCCGCAGACCAAGCGGCTCGAGGCGACCGTGCGTCACCAGGTCTCCGCTCCCGCCTTTCTCGCCCGTGAATTCACAGACTCCGGTGTGGACAAGGCCAAACTGGCCTGCTATCGCATTCATTCCGCCTTGCGCGGTCGGGACATCCGCAGCAGTTTCCATCATGCGGTCCACCGCCTGCTCACACCGGAGCTTTACGCCACGCATCCCGAATATTTCTCGATGCACAACGGCAAACGCAAGGAGCCCGTCGGCGGCTACGCCTGGCAGGCCTGCACGAGTAATCCGGATGTGATCCGGCTGTTCGTCGAGGCCGCCAAGCGGCAGTTCAGAGAGCGTCCCTGGGTGCGGTCGTTCAGCGTCTCGCAGAACGACGGGGACGGTTTCTGCGAATGCGACGCATGCCGCGCCTTGGACGTGCCCGGCGTCAGAGGAGTCAGCGACCGTTACTTCACGTTCGTGAACGCGGTGGCCGACGGCATCCGCGACGAGTATCCGGACAAGCTGATCGCCTGTTTCGCCTATAACGCCGAGGGCACGGCCAGCGTGCCCGTCCGCGTCAAGTTGCGTTCAAATACGCTCATCTATCTTGTTATTCCCACGCTGGCGGATCTGCGCGAGAGCGTTATTGAGTGGAGCAAGGCTGCTCCGAACCTGGGCGCGTATTTCTGGATCCATGGCAAAGCGGCGCCCAAGTTCTACCCGCACCGCTGGGCCGAGTATCTGCGTTTCCTGAGCCGCCACCATGTCAAGGAGGTGTTCGCCGAAGCCGGTGAAGACGGACGGAGTGTTTTGCCAAGTTGGCCGCCCTGGCTGCTGAAGGGAGCGAGTTGGGAACTGGATGGTCCCCGGTACTGGATCACGGCGAAGTTGCTCTGGAACCCCAACGCCGACGTTGACGAGTTGATGGAGCGCTTCTGCCGCGGCTTCTACGGCGCGGGCGCCGCGCCCATGGTCCGCTACTATCGCCGGTGCGAGCAGGCCTGGGAGCGCCGCCCGGACCCGTTCGACTTCGGCCGGGAGTACTGGAAGCTCGACCTGGGTATCTACAACGCCGCCGATGTGGATGTCATGGAAGACTGCATCCGCAAGGCACGGGCGCTGACTGAGGGCGATGCGGCCGCCAGCGCCCGGCTCAAAGCTCTGGCTACCGCCCTGACGCCGGTCGCCGCCCATGCCCGTCTGACCGACAACTTGAACCCTCAGACGATCCGCGGCCGCGCTGACGCGGAAGCGTTCGTGGCGAAGGTCCACGCCTACGAAGAAACTGCGCGGGAGCTGGCGCGGGATGGCCGCATGCCCTTCACGTTGTCCGCCGACACGGAAACGACGATCGACGAGTGTTGCGGCGGGATTACGCGTCTGTTGGGTAACCAGGCGGACGCGTTCTGGCGGAACGTCAAGGAGACGAAGCCCGAGTTGGAACGTTTCACGACCGCGCAACTGCTGGCCATCGCCGGGGGGATCGAAAACGTCGCCACGAATTCGTCCCTTGAGGTGCTGGCCGTGTCCACGAATGAGGCCGATGCCAAACTGCAATGGTTGGCGCTGGATGCGCCCGGCTGGGCCCAGTGGAACTTTGACACGAACGGCACGGTCGGGATTGCCGTCGGCGTGGCTCGTACCGGAGGCAAATCTTTGGTCATCGAGGGGGTCCATATGGCCTGTGGCATCTACACCCACCCGGTGAAGCCGGGAGAGCGGTTTCGCGTGACCTGCTGGGCCAGGACCACGGTACGTCCCCGGAAAGGAAGTCAGAACTGTGTCGGCGGCATCCTGAGGCTGCAGTGGCAAACCGCGCATGGCGCGTGGACTGGCAAGGAAGTGATCCCCGACGTCGAGCTGCCGCCAAAAACGGCGGAGTGGACCCGACTTGTCCGGGTGGTGACCGTTCCTGCCGATTGCGGTGTGGGCCGTCTCGTGGTGACGCTGAACGCAAGGAATCAGGCCCCCGGCGAGAAGACCTGGTTCGACGATCTCTGTATCGAGAAAATCGGAGGGGGGTAAGACCCCGGGAAATGGGGACCGGGAAATGGGGACACCTGGCCACCATTGCTGCAACCGCGTGGTGGGCACGTCGGCGGGCCGACCGCTCGATGACGGTTCTTCGTTTTCCAGACACATCCGGACCGGCCGGGACGGCCGGCTCCAGGTGCACTGGAGACGGCGGTCCCCGCCGTTCGCCGAGAGGGTTCGAAATATGGAACTGTCAAGAGACAATCCGGCCGACGATTACGGTGAACGAGGATGTGTCTCCTCGTTTTCCGTAATCGTCGCCCGTAATCGTCAGCCGAAATGGACAGAGTAAGGGGAGCGAAAGCCAGGAGACGGCTAACTGCCCGGCAAACAAGTCCTCTGGTGATGGACCGGCAGCGGCGCCAGGTCGTCTTTCAGATTGCGGAAGGCTTCTTCGACGTGACGCCTCAGCCGGCCCAGGATCACGCGTCAGGTTAGTTCACCTATCGTGGCGGCGCGTTCGTGACCGCCGTAGTGCCGGCCAGGCGCAGAGCGATAATGGGGCGCATGGGATCGTCGGTGTGCAGGTACAGGGTCTTGCGGAAGGCGCCCTTGCGGCCCGTGAGATCCAGCAGCACCTGCAGCTCGGAGACCGCGCCGGGCGGTATGTTGGAAACCGCCAACGTACAGCGCGCGCCACAGCAGGCGCGAACGCGCTGGATGACGACATTGGTGGGGCCATCGTTGCGCAGGGCGAAGGTGTGCCGCACGGTCAGGCCGGTGACTGAGCCGAAGTCGTGCAGCGGCTCCGGTATCGTCAGGAAAGGCGTCCGGGCGATCTCCGGCTGAGGGTCGGCGGCGGCGGAGATGGCGCCAAACAACAGCAACACGCAGGTTGTGGCGAAAATCGCAGAGGTCTTCATGACAACGCCAGCAGGAGCGAGGCGATGGCCAGGCAGAGCAGCCCCGTCAGGGACTTGGCGGTAACCACGTTGCGCCGGCTCCAGGACATCAGACGCGTCAACCGCAGCCCGCCGAGCGTCAGCCCCAGCACCGCCAGCAGGGGCAACACGAACATGAGATTGTAGGCCGCGAGGTAACGCAGGGCGAGTCCCGAGGATGGGCCGCCCCGCGCGATCAAGGCCAGCGTCGGCAAGTAGACCTGGCCCGTGCAGAGGCTCTCCAGCAGCGTGACCGCCACTCCGGCCACAGCCGCACCCAGCGCCAGCAAGGGCGCGCGCAGTCCGGCGCGCAGCAGCGCGTGGATGCGGCGCTTGGTGGCGGCGGGAAGCTGGAGCGTCACGTCCTCCACCCGGCCGCGACGCGCATAGCGCCAGGCGTCGCGGAAGGAGAACGCCGCCAATACCAGCAGTCCGCCGGCCATCGCGACGTTAAGACCGGCGCGCAGCCACAGGATGCCGTCGAAGGCGCGCCAGGCGCGCAGCAGTCCGAAGCCGAGGGCGAAGTACGCCAGATACGCCCCCGCCGCAAAGGCCAGACCGGCCGTCAGCAGGCGCGGCGCCCGCGCCCCGCCGGCCACCAACAGGCTCATGAAGAAAACCAGCGTGGCGATCGCGCAAGGGTTAAGACTGTCAACCAGACCGGCCGTGAGAACGCCGCCCCAGGTGAAGCGCGACAGCATCTCCAGAAGTGGGGCGCGGTCCTGGGGGGAAGGACTGGGCATTGACGCGGCGACGCGACGGACGGGGTCTGCCAGCGCCGCGCCGACCGTCGGGATCAGCCGCTCCGCGACGGCTTTTTCGCCGGCGAGCATCACGCGGTCATCCACGACCATGTAGACGGTGGCGTTGTCGTCGCCGCCCAGGCGCAACTGCACGGCGCAGAAACGCAGGTAGTTGGACTCCACGCCGAGATCGTGTTCGATCAGACGGTAGCGCCCGCCGTGTTGCGCCGCGAGCGCGGGAAGCGTGCGGGCCGCCAGCCGCTCGCAGGCGGGACAACCTTCCTCGAAGAAATAGTCAATGACGACCGGGGCAACGCAAGGCTGCGTCGCGCCGGTGCGAGCGCCGACCGGCTGTGCGAGCAGTAGCAGTTGGAGGGCTATCACCGCAAGCGAGACGCATGATCCCTGGACTGCCGTTTTACGGCCGAGCATCGTCCGCTTGCGCAACGGAAAGGGAGAGAACTGACTCCGCGACCCAGACAACGAAAACCTCCATTTCCGCGAAGGTACCGCACTCGCCGTATAGTGTCCACAGTTTTCAGACAATCGCGATCACGGACGAGACGCCTTCGCCACTTGGTCCAACCGCAGCCGAAACCACCAGAGCCTTGCATAGGGCGGAGGCAGAATGCAGTTGGCCAGAAGCGCGCAGCCGCCTTGGACTGCGGCGGCTTGCCGCCGCTTTCCGTTAGTCGAGAGGTTGCGCCGTCCCGGAGGTCCGGCGCTACCGTTGAGCGTTGAGAGTTGACCGTTCATTCCATAGAAACCGAATATCCAGTATCCAACAAGGAATGTCCAAAGGTGAAGGCGCCGGCTTCTCACAACAATCTGCGTCTATCTGCGCAAATCTGCGGTTGCACGTTTCTCCCACCACCAGTTAAGACGATCCGGTCTTCAGCGATCATCCGGTCATCGGGGTCAACCCTCGGTCATCCGGGTCATCGGGGGTCATTGGTGTCAACCCTTGTCTCCGGCGCAAATAATATAGTGGCGCTGTTTTCCGACGAAAGCCGGAGACAAGGGTTGATAATCATCCAAAGGCAAAGAGGAAGAAGCGTGTAGAATGTGCGTCCAGAACTGATAGCCAAAAACTAAGGGAGGCCACTATGGTTCTGTACGGCGGGATGGATCTGCATGGTG
>JAQULY010000303.1 GCA_028718445.1 Kiritimatiellia bacterium | reverse complement strand
TGCTCTTCCGATCTCCGCGCGTCACCTTGAGCGCCTCGGCTAGTTCTGGCGACGTCATCTCCTCCCATTGAACGGTCCGCAATGCTTTTGTCCTGCTCATATCCGCAGAGTCTCCGCGAAGTCTCGCCGCATGGAACGCCTAGGCCTTCAGCATGTCCTTGTACATGCCGGGCGTGGAATCCTCGATCAGCGTGGCACCCACGAGCTTAGAGTAGAAGTCGGCGGGACCAACCCAGCCAATGATCGCGTAGGCATAGCCTTTTGCGGCCATGGCATGCATAGCCGCCATGCACAGGGCTTTGCCGACGCCGCGTCCCCTCAGGCTCTCGTCCACGCCCGTCGGCCCGAAGACATCCAGGCGAGTGCAGTCGTAGCACGCAAAGCCCATCATGCGCCCATCCTTGATCGCGATGAAGCACGACACCGGCTGATTGCTGAAGGCGCGATCGCATTCGCTCGCCCACGCCTTGGAGAAGTGTCCGGTCACCCACTCCAGTACGAAATACTTGTCATAGGCGGCCGCCATGCGAATGACAACGCCTTCCTCCTTCATCTTCAGGGCATGGGGTTCCATCGCCGGCAGATTGTACAGCTTGACCAGCATATCAGGCATACGTCGTTCTCCCTCAGTGGCGCCCCCACCTCTCACCGGTTGCGCCGGATCAGCCATAACGCCAGCGCGATGCACAGCACCGACGGCACCCACGCCAACAGGTGCGGATGCCATTCGGGGCGTTTGGTCAGCGAATCAGCGCCGATTACCAGCACATAGTACAGAACCATGACAACCAGACTGATGGCCACGCCGATGGTGGACTCGCGGCGCTGGCCGCGGATGCCGAGCGGCATCCCCAGCAGCACGAAAGCGAAAGCTGCCATCGCCAGCGCAAAACGCCGGTGCATCTCGGAACGCATGGCCGACAGGCGCCGCACTTTTTCGCGCTGCGCCAACTGCTGTTCAGCGGCGTTCGCACCGACATCGGCCGCCGGGGGTGAATTCACTTCGGCTTGCTTCCTGACGATCGCCGCGCGCAGCTCGAGAAAACCGTAGTCTTCTTGCGAGCGGCGGTACGTCCGGCGCTTCATCGCGTCGGGAATGACATGCGTCAGCCGGTCGGCGGTCAGGACGCCCGGCTGCGTGTCGGAGAAAGGCTCCACACGAACCGTCCGCATATCGAGGTGCAGGTCGAGCCCCTGCACCACGACCTTGGCGGTCTCGGCGCGGATCTCCCGGTTCCGACCGGCCCGCGATTTGTCGAAAATAATCAGGTTGTAGAGCACATCGCCCTCGCGGCGCGCGAACCAGAAAGTCATACCCGGGAAGTCCTGGATGAAATGACCCGGCTCCAGCAGCTTCAGACCCGCGCCCGCGCCGGCCATAGCCGTGATGTCGCGGCGCGCTTCATGCGCGCGTGGCGCAACCTCGTGATTAACATACACGCAGAGCAGCGTCATCAGCAGGCCAAACAACGCAGGCGGCAGCATTACATCGCGCAGGTTCACGCCGCAGGCTTTCATGGCGCTCGTCTCGCCATCGGCCGACAACCGTCCGAAAACCAGCAGCGCGCTGACTAGCGACGCCAGCGGAATCGTGAAGGTAAAGGACTCGGGCACGCTGACAGCCAGGAAGTGCAGCACCAGACCCGGGTCCAGGCCCTTCACGACCAGCTCGGTGGCCTTGATCAGCAGCCCCACCGAGAGCACGAAACTCAGCACCAGCATGCCGAGCAGGAACGCCGAGAGGTATGAGCCGGCCACGTATCGCTGGAGGATTTTCATACTCGTGGCAAAACGGCCAAGCCGCCCGGCGGCGCAGATCGCCTCCGGCGCGGCCAGAGAGACAGAAACCTGCCCCGCGTTCAGGGCGTCTTCAACGTCTGCAGCACCGACTGACGGTCAATGCCGCGGATGAACACTTCCACGCGCCGGTTCTCGGGCGTGCCGTTGATGATGTCCGGCTGCGCCTTGGGTCGGTCAAAGCCATACCCGACGGCCCGCATGCGGCCGATCTCCACGCCCTTGTCGGCGATGTACTGGCGCACGGCCATGGCGCGCCGCTCGGAGAGGCGACGGTTGTATCCGGCCTTCGAAGTGCGCAAGCGGTCGGCGTGCCCCTCGATCAGCGCACTCGCTTCCGGATGGCGCTTGAGCACCTTGACGATCTTGTCCAGATCGCTGAAATACTGGGGCTTGATCACGGACTTGTCGTAGTCAAACTGCAGGTAGAGCTCGAACATCATCAGGTCGTCCGAACCGTCCAGCGGATTGGTGTTGTCTTCCAGCACTTCGTGGCCGTCGTAGACGCCGCCGGCATCGGTGTCGCGGTTCAGAGGATCGGTCTTATGCTTCAGCACCTCAGGGCCATCCTTGAGCATGTCGAAATCGGTGTCGGGGTTCAGGGGATCGGTCTTGTATGTCAGCACTTCCTGCCCGTCGGTGAGTCCGTCCTTGTCGGTGTCGGGATCGAAGGGATCCGTTCCGATCTTGCGCTCCATCTCGTCCGACAGCCCGTCGCCGTCGCTGTCAATCGGGCCGTCCACAGCCAGGATGTCCGGCGGCACGCCGGCGCCCCAGGTCCAGACCACACCGGCATCCGCGACCACGTTGATCTCAAGATTGGCGCTGGTAACCAGCATGCGTCCGTCCGCGCGCAGCGCCCACTCGTCGTTGAAATGGTACATTACGCCGCCGCCGCCGCGCATAACCAATTCGCTGCTCTTGCCATCCTCAAGCACGTCCTCGCCGTAGATCACCAGGCCCAGTCCCCCGGCCAGGTAAGGATCGAGACGCTCCCAGCGCGTGAAATGGAACAGCGCATCGCCGTAGATGGTGGTCATCCAAGTGTCGCCAAAACCGCGGACGTCCGGGTCGGCCTGAGAAGTGCGCGAGCCGTCGGGATTGTCTGTGATGGACTCGTCCAGCTTGGGCGCCAGCAACAGACCGCCCTCAAAACTCCACCATTCGTTCCAGTCGTATCCCAGCCGCAGATTCAGCTCCATGCCGTCTTCCAGCGGCTGGTCGTCCTCCGTCAGCATGAAACCCAGTCCAGGGCTGAAATACCAGCGCGCGTAGTCCTCATCCTCCGCCGCCAGTTGTCCGCGGACGCCAACCGCCAAGACCAGGGCCGCGATAATCGAGCGCTTATACATCTGAGACGATCCCATGACTTCTTCTCCGCTAGAGGATAGTTTGCCGTAAAACTGTTCTCAGAATAGCACTCCTCGGGGCTTGCGCCAATAGCAAAAGGAAGGCCATACTGTGGCCGTGCCGCCCATGTCACGCACACCATCCATCCGCGGCGCGCGGCACCGCGCGCCGACCGTCCTGCTGGCGCTGCTGCTTGCCGCCGGCGGGACCGTCCGAGGCGCGACACAGGAGCTTTACCGGGTGCGTTTCACCGGAGTGCCCAGCCGGTGGTTACGCCCGCGGCTGATCGCCGTCAGCGACACCGTCGCCCTGCGACGCTTCCCGCCGCCCACCGATGGGCTGCTGCTGCGGCGCGCCGAGGCCGATCTGCCGCGCATCGCCGGCCTGCTGCGGTCGCAGGGCTACCTGACCGCGCGCGCCACCGCGGAATTGCGCGCCACCACGCCGCGCGAAATCCGATTCCGCCTCCACGCCGGCCCGCGCTACCGCCTGGGCAGGGTTACTTTCGTCACCTACCCGCTGCGACCGCCCAAGCCGTCCAAGGTCGGCCTGGACCGCCACGCCCCGGCCGAGAGCAGCCGGTTGCTGGCGGCCGAGCAACAGCTTCTCGACTATGTGCGTTCGCGCGGCCACCCCTACCCCATCGTCACCAATCGGCTCTTCCGAGCCATGCCGGATAGTGCCAGGCTTGAGGTCACGCTGGCCGTGGATCCCGGTCCTAGCGCGCGATTCGGACCGGTGCGTATCGAGGGCACGCAAACGGTTGACGATGAGGTCGTGCGGCACGCGTTGTTGTGGCGCGCCGGTTCGCACTACGACGCATCGACGATCGCCGAGACGCGCGCTCAATTGATTCGTTCGCGACTCTTCGCCAGCGTTGACGTGACCGCCTCCAACGAGGTGCCACCCGATGGGCTCCTGCCCCTGACGGTCAGCGTCAGGGAGCGCCTGCACCGAACTGTCGAGGCCGGCGCCAGTTATCACACCGACGTCGGTGCGGCGGCCAAGCTGCTCTGGGAAAACCGCAATTTGGACAGCCACGCCGAGCGTCTCTCGGCCGTCGCCAACCTGGGCCAGGAGGACTCCAGCGCCGAGCTCGCTTATCGCAGACCTCGGCTGGCGCGCCAGAATCAAACGCTGATCTCCGCGGTGGACGCGGCCCGGGAGACATCCGGGGCCTACAACAGCGATCACGTCCGCGGCCGGATGCTGCTGGCGCGAACGTGGAGCCCCGACTGGCAGGCTGAGGCCGGCCTGGCGCTGCACTACCTGAGCAACGAGGAGCAGGACGAGCCCATGCACCAGACACTGCTGTCAACGCCCCTCTCGGCGAGTTGGGGACGCAGCGACGACTGGCTCGATCCGGGCCGCGGCCTGCGCATCGCGCTGACCGTGCAGCCCTTCGCCGCCGTGGCCGGCGATGCCAGCCAGTTCGTGAAGAGCGAGATCGGCGTGCAGAACTATCAGCCTCTCGACAGCCGACGGCGGCGCGTCCTGGCCACCCGCCTGCGCGCGGGCGGCATCATCGGCGAGCAGCGCCTGAACCTGCCGGTCAACGAACGCTTCTACGCCGGCGGCGGCAACTCCATTCGCGGGTATGCTTATCAGACCGTCGGGCCGTATCTCGACGACGAGCCTGTCGGAGGACGTTCGGTGATCGAGTTCTCGTCGGAACTGCGACTCCGTCTGACCACGCGAACGGGTGCGGTGGCTTTCGTTGACGCAGGCAGCGCCTATGGCACACAACTGCCCAACCTGAGCGACTCCCTCTTCTGGGGTACCGGCCTGGGCTTCCGTTACTATACTCCCATCGGACCGCTTCGCGCTGACGTGGCTGTGCCGCTGAACCGGCGCGAGGATATTGACCGCTCGTTCCAGGTCTACATCAGTATTGGACAGGCCTTCTGATGAAAGCGCTCAAGACCATCCGTCTCTGCGCGCTGACGCTGCTGTTGGGCGCCACGCTGGCACTGGCGTTGATCGCCTGGGCGCTGAAATCGGCCCCGGGCCGGCGCCTGTTGACCCGCGTCGCGGAAAGGGAATTGGCTGGTCTGCTTGACGGTCCCGTGCGTATTGCCGGGCTTGAGGGCGACTTGCCCTGGCGAGGAAGTATCGCCGAGTTCGAGTTCCACGACACGCAGGGCGTCTGGATGACGATCAGCAAGATCACCTGGCGCTTGCGCACGCCAGCCTGGCATTCCTGGCGCAGTCCCATGAACTTCGAGAACGTCGGCGCGCAGCGTCTGCATCTAACACGCTGGCCCGAGTACCCCGCCAGTCCGGAACCTCGCAGCCCCCGCCGCACACGGACCATCTGCCTCGTTGACGCGCTGCATATCGCCGACGTTCGCGCCGATCCCTGGGCCCGCGACCTGCCGCTGCCGACTTCCTGGCAGGTGCGCGCGCGTGGCGCCGTGCGGAACACGGAATCGGAGATTCGCCTCGCCTGTCGCGCGGCCGGAGATTCTCCCGCCGCCGTCGCGACCAATGCATGGCTTGAGACGCTGTTGCGGCCGATCGTGGCGACGGGGTCGCTCAACGTCAACTATGCCCTTGAACATACTTCGCTCGCGGGCAGCGGGATTCGCATGCGTCTGCCGGGCGTCGAGGCATGGGGTAACTGTACGCTGAGTACCGGCCGTTGGCAGGCACACGCGTGTCTGCGTCTGACCAACTGCGCGCTGCCCCTGGCCTCCGTGACGCTCGCCACCGGCACTATCTCGCGTCTGGTCGGCGGCGAGTATCGCTTTGCGTTCGGCGGCCAGGGCGTCACCAGCCGCTGGGCCACGCTGGCGCAGGCGACCGGCACGGCGTTCCGTCAGACCAACGGCACGACGCGGCTTGAGTTTGCCTTCAACGACGGCGCCAGCCAATGGGCCACGGCCGCGCACGCTACCGGCGCGGTGGAACGTCTGGCCGAGGGTACAATTCTGCTGCGTTGCGACAGCCAGGGCGTCACCAGCCGCTGGGCCACGCTGGCGCAGGCGACCGGCACGGCGCTCCGTCAGACCAACGGCACGGCGCGGCTTGAGTTTGCCTTTAAAGACGGCGCCAGTCAGTGGGCCACGGCCGCGCGCGCCTCGGGCGCGGTGGAGCGCCAGGCCGACGGAGCAATTCTGCTGCGTTGCGACAGCCAGGGCGTCACCAGCCGCTGGGCCACGCTGGCGCAAGTAACCGGCACGGCGCTCCGTCAGACCAACAGCACGGCGCGGCTTGCATTCGCCTTCAACGGCGGCGCCAGTCAGTGGGCCACAGCCGCGCATGCCACGGGCACGGTGGAGCGTCTGGCCGAAGGCGCAATCCTGCTGAATTGCGGCAGCCAGGGCGTCACCAGTCGCTGGGCCAACGTGACTAGCCTTGGCGCTTCTGGCGCGTTCGCGTCGGATGGAAGCGGCGCCACATGGCAGTTGCAGGCCGACGCCTGTGACGGCGGCTGGGGCCGTCTGGCCTGCCTGCGCGGCCGCGCGGACACATCCTTCATACGTCCATGGGACGTCACTTTTGCGGGGGAAATCGCGGACTTCTCGAACCGCTGGATGCAGGTTGCGCGGGTACCCGCACTGGACTTGCGGACGGCCTGGAGCAACCGCCTGACGCTGGCGGCCAGCGGCACGCTGTCGCGAGTCGCCACCGCTTGGGTCGAGGCCGGTAGCCTGGACTTTGACGTCCGCGCAACGCCCTCGTTCACGACTGAAGTTGCCTTCGCCCTCTCCGGCTGGCCAATTGACTCGCGCCTGGGACGCGTCGAGTCGTTGGTCGCCGCCGGCAGCGTCGCCGCCGTGAGTGACCCGACCTCCGGCGGTTTGACCAGCCTTGCCGGCCGCCTTGCGCGTCT
>JAQULY010000302.1 GCA_028718445.1 Kiritimatiellia bacterium | reverse complement strand
GCACAGTCTGAGCGGTCACATCCGGGGACAGGGCGTGGTGAACGATCAACGTGTTCTGCGTCACCGCAGTGTCCGATTCGACGACGGGTTCGCCGCCTGCGGACGGGTGTCGGTCTGTACAGACGTATTCATTGCAGAGGGAGACTCGGAGGACGAGATCGCCTGGATAGATCTGGCTTTCGCCGCGCTGCCAGACGGCCGGACCACGGTGGGGTTCCAGTGTGCGCGGCTGTTACACCGAGCCGTGGTGCGGGAGGTCAAGGGATTGTTCCTGCCGATCCCGAACGATGTTCACAACGGCTATCGCCGCCTCTACCGGGGCGAGTTCGGATCCAAACGCTCACGGGGCTACCCGAGGCACGGGCAGAGCATGGGTACGGGTGGTCTGTGGCTATCGGTTGACAACCGGCTGGGAATCCTGGGGCTCTACGGCGGAGCCGAACTGACGCTCCATCAGCCCGCTGAGCCGCAGGTGATGATCCGCTCTCATACGTTTTACAGCCATTCGCGTGATGTGGGCGGTCTGCTGTATGCCGACGAAATTTGCCTGGGCGCCTGTGCGGAGAACCCGGGCCTGTGCGAGCCCGGCATCTTGTTCGATATCGGCTTCGCCATTCGGGCGGGAGTCTCTGCGCGCGAAACCCGGGCATGGGCTCAGGCAGGTTCGCAACGGGTATGGCCACAGGGAAACCAGGCGGCGATACGCGCGGTCCGTGTGGCGGGCGCCGATGGGCACTCCTACCTGGTCATGGCGAATTTCGGTGAAGATCCCGTCACCGCCCGGTTCGAGCCGGACGAGGTGGACGGCTCACTGGCAGTGGACGGACAAGCTCCGGTGCGGCAGGAAGGCGACGTGTGCGTCATCGCGGTGGACCCTGGCGCCGCGCGCGTGATCCGGCTGAACGACTGAGCCTCTACCACGCTCCGGTCTTTAGACGCATGGCGGCGCGAATCTTCTCGACCGTGTTCGCGGGTCCTGCGAAGAAGAACTTTGTCTCATGCCTCTTTAGGTCCACGGTCCAGGTTCGTCCGTCATGCTTGACGGGCCTGCCCGCGCCAAGGTCGAAGACGCTCTCCGCGGCGGCCGGCCAGCGAATCTCCTTGCGCCCCTCGCGCCGGGCATGTACGAGCAGGAGATGCTTGGCCGCGTGCAGCAGATCGTCCGTGTCGAGGTACACATGGGCGCCGCTATCCTTGCCGATGGCTCGCAGCAGCGCATTGTGAACGAACGGCGCCGAGCAGTAGACGCTGGTGTATCCGTCCATCGGACGCACCACCAACCCAGGCTCGGCCAGCGCGTCCAACTCGCCCAGCACCGCCACGTCCTTCTCTCCCGCGACATCGGCATAGAAGAGCGGGCCGACACCACGCCCGCCGGCATCGTCGAAATCCACGGCACTGGTGCCGAAGCTGCCGAGGACGCCATCCGGCCCGGCCGGCCGGCTCCAGGGATGTGCGCCGCGAATCAGCGTGATGCGGGGGAGCGCTTCGACGTCCACCGCGCGGATTTTGAATCCCGTGATGCGGGAGACGTGCTTGAGGTCGAATCCGTGCGTGGTCTGGATGCCCGGGGCGACCAGCCAGATCACCGTCGCGCGATTCCGTTTCGCCAAAGCCTTGACCGCCGCCGCCTGCGCATCCGTCATGCAGAAGGCGTTCGTCACCATCAGGACTTTGTGCCGCGGCATGGCCGGATCGGTGGCATCGTCAAGGCGATAGGTCTCGCAGGCCAGACCCGAGTGGGTCCAGTGCAGCCGCCGTGATTCGTAGTTCATCGCGAAGATCAGGCGGTTGGAGTTGGCTTGACGGTAGTTCGAGCGATCGTCGACGAACACAGCCAGCCCGGGAGCCGTCGTGCGGTCCGCATGCACCACGCCACGGCCGACCTGCTGCAACCGACGGGCGATTCCGACGTGTTCCGGCAGGCGGAACATCTTGTCCGCGATCTCGTGCCACCAGAAGGCTCCCCCTTTCAATAAAGAGTAGGCCGTGTCGCGAAACAGAACCTGAGTGTCCAGCCATGGCCCGTCGACGGCCAGCCATTTGTCGCTACTGAGGCCCGCCTTGCGCACCAGGCAGGTGCGGCTGTCATGATCCCGCAACCAGATCTTGCCGGCGAGGCGCAACGTCCCCAGCGGGATCATGGACGACGTGTCGCCGATTCCCGGATCGCGCAGAACATAGGATGCCGGCGACTCGAGCATGTCGAGATGCGGGCACTTCAGGGCTCTCGCAAACGCGCCCTTTCCATTGTGGTGCACCATGAAGGCGTTGAGCCCGTTGTCGAGAATGCTCCCCAGCGGCGAGGCGGTGAGCGACTCTCCGGACGTGCCTTTCTTGACCGCCTCGGCCCAGAGCATTACGCACTCCTCGACGGCTTCGGATAACGCGCGATGGTAGTCGGCAGTCTGAGACCGGGTGGGAGACCGGAACGCGAACCATTGGGTTCGCATCCGTTCCACGCGTTCCGGGGGAACGGCAGTGTCAAACGTCACCGAGGCACTGCCCCAGGCGCGTCGCAGGCGCGCCACGTCGTTCTTGTACCACTGCCGGAGCTTGTCGCGGAAATAGGCGTACATCGTGGCGCTGAAGTCCCCGCAGAACCACCGCCCGCCGTAGTACGGATCGAAGACCACACCGTTTTCCCCGCAGGTGCCGGCGCCAACCTGATAGTAGATGATTCGCCCTCGGAAAACACGATGCAGATGCCTGGCCAGGCGTTCCACGAAGAGAGCCGAATCACGGCGCCACACCGCCGACGCCCAGCAGGCATCCGCCTGAGCCACCCGGTCGGTCTTCCAGTCGATCTGGCGGTCGTACACCGGCATCTCGTCAGGATGCGCAAAGACCCACTCACGGGCCGGCCCCAGGTTGACAATGTAGCCACCCAACGCCCGGGGATGTTTGTCGAAGACTTCGCTGAAGTGCCCTTCAATCTCGTCGTAGTTCGGTTCGGCCTCGGGGCCGACATTGAAAAAGACGTACGGCGTCACGATTTCCGGATCAATCCGGCTGAGCGACGGCCAACTGTAGCCGCTGCGGGTCCGGAAGAGCACACTTCCCCCATGGATGGGGCGTCCGTTAACGAAGATCGTTGGCGCGCCGCGATACCACCGGACTTCCGCCTTCACTCGCCGGCCGGCCCACGTGGTCTTCGTTCCGGCCCGCAATGTCGATGCTGCTTCAGCCATTGTGCGCTCTCCCTTTGAGGAAAAATCCTACCTTTAGGCCAATTTCTATGGTACAGTTCGTCATTTTTATGTACCAAAAGCGGCCTACCTGAACAAGTAGATAGTTCCGACATTCTGGAGTATTCACAGTGCCACGACATTATTCGATCGAAGAGCGTATCTGCCTTAACGGTTGGTGGGATTTTCTGCCGGTCACCGACAACGCGGTCGCTGAGACCGTGCCGGTTGCAGGCTGGGGCGAGGCGCAATACCTGGTGCCGTCGTTCTGGACCAAGTTGCCGGACGGGGTGAGGCAGAAAGGTGAGAAGTATTTCACGGAGCGGAATGAGCTCTTCAAGGAGCCGGCCGCCCTGACGGCGGACACCGAGTTTCTCTTCGACGCCTTCGGCTATCCGAATGACTGGAGTCGAACCCGTCGTGCTTGGGTCAGACGCACGGCGGAACTGCCCGCTTTGCCCGCGGACCGACGCTGGTTTCTCGAATTCGAGGCGGTCGAACCGAAACCGACCCTCTATGTTAACGGTCGCCGGATCTGCACCCACATTCATCCGACCCTGCCGCTGGTGGCGGATGTCACCGAGCACTTGCACGCCGGGATCAACGAAATCGCGCTGTATATTGACGATTACGACCGGGACGAAAACGGCCGTGTCAAGGTACCGATCGGCAGTTGGAATGTCTCACGACACTGCGGCATCTGGCAGGATGTGCATTTGGTGCAACGCGACGCCGTCCGGGTAGATGATGTGACTATCCGCACGTCCTTTCGCGAACGGTGTCTGGAGATTATCTGGCAACTGGACAACTCGACCGGCGAGGCGCGCACATTGGAGGTCTGTCCGACAATCCATGCGTGGGACCGGCTCTCTCGCGCAGCGCTCGACTCGGTCGACTTGCCGCTGCCTTCCTTCACCATTGAGGTTCCGGCCAACGGGGGTGTGACGCATACCGTGTGCGTGCCCTGGAACGACGCTAAGCTATGGCAACCGGAATCGCCCAACCTCTATGTGCTGCAAACGGCGATTACGGGTGGGGAAACGCACCGTGAGCGTTTTGGGTTTCGCGAGGTCTGGATCGATGGCGGCGATCTGATGTTCAACGGCTATCCGCTGCACCTGTTCTCCGACTGGGGGCACAAACTCACTCCGTATTGTTTCACCGAGAACTGGATTCGCCAATGGTTCGGCATGATCCGCGACGCCAACATGAACCATTCGCGACTGCACACCCATCCACATCCCGAACTGATCATGGATCTGGCCGACGAGGAAGGCATTCTGATCACCGGCGAGACCGGCATTTTCGGTTCGGGTGCCTCGCTGGCGGCGGATTCGCCGGAGTTCTGGGACGCTTCGCGCGATCACATCCGCCGTTTTGTCCGGCGCGACAAGAATCATCCTTGCGTCATCATGTGGAGCGTCGAGAACGAGGCGCGCTGGAATCCTCACAAGACGCGCCAACTGGATGACACACTGCCGCAGTTGCGCAAGTTGTTCAATGCGCTGGACCCGACCCGCGCTGCGTATCATGAGGGCGACAGTTCGTTGTGGAACGAGTCGGAGCAGGAGATCATCAGCCGCCACTACTACAAGGCCTGTGCCGGTACCGGCTGGTGGAAGCGGGAGCGCCCGCTTCACAGCGGCGAGATGTCCCTCTATCACTATGCCGGCCCCAACAACACCGCGCATCTGGGCGGCGACCGATGTTGGGCATCGTTCCGCGCGTTTGACGAAGCGGCGGCTCGCGACACTGCGATGATCATCGAAGCCGGTCGCGCCGCGGGTGTATGCTGTTTTGGGCCGTGGAATCTGTCCTGCCTGGAAAACCTGCGAATGGATTCCGAGTTCGTCCGGCTTGGCTATGCCGATTACACGACACCAGGTATGAAGCCTTTGCAGGTACCCCCCCACTCCAGCGAATTCTCATTCTGGAAAGCGGGTGTGAAGGGGTATACGCCAAACTGGAGCTTCGCAATCCAGAAGACGGCCTTCCGCCCCTTTGCCGTCATTGACCTTAGTCAACGCAGCGGCTATTTCACCGATGCTCGTCTGAAACGCCGCGTGTTTGTCGCGAACGACACGGCGGCAGATGTGCGCGGAGTGCTCAACTGCATGTTGTTGGCCCCTGCCGACCGAACGATGGCGGCCACGGTGCAGCAGGAGTTCGTGATCGGCCGCGGGCACAGGGCCGAACTGGACGTCGATCTGGCCCTGACGACTGTGCCGCCCGGCAAGTATCTCTGGCGCTGTCAGTTCACGGAGAGCGGATCCGGCGCCGTGCTCGATGCCTGGGAACGCCCTCTGTTTCTCGGATCCCGGCGTGGCGAAGCACTGCCGGTCGCCCGGATAGCCGTGCTTGGCCCGGGAAGCCTGCGTCCGCTGTGGGCATCGCTGAATGTCAACCCTGTATACATCGCGTCTTTGAACGACATTGCGAAGAAGAAGTTCGAACTCCTGATTCTGGAGAAGAACACGGTGGTGGCCGGCTCGACCCAGAACCGCCAGATTCAGGCGTTCTGCCGCACGGGCGGGCGCGTGCTGGTGATGGAGCAGGAGGTGTCATTGTTCTCCGGGTTGCCACTGGAAGACAAGCCGCTGCAGACACAGATGCTCCGTGCGCCAACCCATCCGGTGCTCGCAGGCATAACCGAACCCGATCTGGCCTTTTGGGGCGATGCCCCCTATCCGGAACAGGGAGGCGACGCCTTTGTTGTCCACCGCGCTTACCGCAAGGGTGATGGCAAGCACGCCCTCTATATTCTGGATGGTGACGAGGGCGGCTTCGGGCATGGCGGCTTGGCCTATGCCGGCCTCATCGAAATCCGGGAGGGAACCGGACTGATCCTTGCCTGCCAACTCAACGTAACAACCAAAGCCGGCGAAATTCCGGCGGCGGCCACACTTTTTGGCAACATGGTGAGACGATTGCTGCGGTATCGTGGAACCGCCCCGCAACCCGTTCTGCAGGTGGATGGCGCCACACTGGCCCCCGAGAAGGCGGCGCAGATCGTCGCCACGGCCATGTCCGGACACAGCATTGTGGTCAACAACGCCACCGGCAATGTACTGGCCGCGTTTGCCCGCGCATCGGGAGTCGAGCTCAGACTGGCTGACTGTGCGGAGCCGGTTTGCCAGGCGGTCCGGGTGCAGGACGATCCGGTGCTGTCGGGGGTCTCCAATGAGGACACCTGCGGGATCGAGACTTGGACGTATTGTCCCCAGGAGAACCGCAACTGCGTCATTGGCTCCCGGTTTCTTGAACCGTTGCCAGGGCTGGAGCCGCTGCTGGCAACCCCTGTCGAAAGCGTATTGAGAGAGTTCTTTGCCCTCGGAGGCCGCTCAGAACCGTTACGCGCCCACACCCTGTCTCGCTTTCTATACGCGGAGAAGAATGAACGCTTCGTCGTCCTTGGTCGTGTGAAAGCGGGCGCCGGTCAAATTCTGTTCAATCAGTTCGCGCCGCCGGCTGACGCGCCGCAGCGGGCCAGTTTGGCTCGTCTCCAGCATCGCCTCGCCGCCAATCTTGGCGTTGTTCCTGAGGGCAGCCTGCTGGACGGCGACCAGGTTCCTGAAAGTGGCGTGTTGAGTTCCGGCTATCCGGAGAAGATTCACCTGCTGAACGCGCCGGTGGATCCGGAGATGCATCAGCGGCTGCTGAGCAGTACCCAGTACCGGCTGGAGTATATCAGTAGTTCCCCCATTTTCGGCGTCGCGGAGTGGCGGCACGACGTGCCCTGCCCCAACGGAGAGATCGCGGCATCCGGTCTCGATACAAAATTGCCGATATACGCGTACATGCGG
>JAQULY010000301.1 GCA_028718445.1 Kiritimatiellia bacterium | reverse complement strand
CTCGATACCAGCCACGTAGGCCGCGTTGAAAACGGCCCACGGTCCCTTGTACGCGCCGCTCCTGCTTTCGCCATGCGCCCATACAGCCGAATCGCTCTGTGCCTTCGTGACAAACCAATACGGCATGAAAGACGTGCCCTCAAATGGCTCAATTCCCGGTCCTCCGGGCAGGCGCATGGTCATGGTCTGGTTCTCGCCAGTACCCGTCACGACTTCGACCAGGCTGGTCAAGCTTGAGTACCCGAAGGCGTTGGCAACCCAACGAACCATGACATTGGATTGACTGTGCAAGCCTTGAAGGGTGATGGGGCCTACATTGCCTGAAACATCCGAAATGGTCTGTGTGCTGACGACGCCGCCATGAAAGAGCGCTTCGAGAGTGACCGACGCAGCATTCAAGGCCGACTCGTCCCACTCGTCCAGCACCTTCGCATCCGCAGTAATGGTGACCGGTACCAAAAAGCCCTGTTCATCATTGAGATATCCCGGTGTCGATGTAGCCGGACAGGTGACGCTGAACTCCCCCGCAAAACCGGTATGCAGACCGCCTTCCTCAAGCGCGGCATAGCCCTGCAACGCCAATGCGTCCCCGGAGCAAGTGATGCGATAACCAGGAATATTGGTTATAGAACCAAGTGCAACCGAGTCCTCCACCAGCCCTGCACGATTAAGTAGGCGGATGCCGCAATTCATCGGCAACTGGAACGTCATGTCCCGGTCGCGCGCAGCGATCCCCGTCCCGCCAGCCATCCAGAACCCAAATCCGTTGGCATCATCGGTAAAAGAATATTCAATGTCACCCAGGGAATTCGTTACGCAATGAAGCCAGTCGATAACCTGCAGAGACCAGCCATCTATCTCGCGATTGCGAGGCGCAGCCAATTCAATGAACTGGTTGGAGACCACGCCTCCCGCCAGCGCAGCCTCATTGATCCACACGGATCCGACACCTTGAACCGTGGATGTGGCCGGAGTCGAACCAGCAGGCGCCATTTTGACCGCCGTCTGCCCAGTTCCGAGTAAGGTGTAGTCGCAAATCACGCGGTAATTGAATTGCTGTCCCGCCTCCAGCGGGGACTCAGAAACCGCCGCGACATACCGATCCGTTGTCCCATATCGCGCCAAATCGACATCATTAGTTATGGTGCCGTCGTTCGTCCAGTAGACAAGACGGCACGCATCAATCTCGATCTGATCGGGCGGGCGTGGGGTGACATCGACTGTGACATAGAAGACGTTCGTATACGTCAAGACCGACAGAGGATTCACACCCGCGATGTCGGTACAGAGAGAGGGCTCGCCCAGAAACAGATCGGTGATGAAGTCAATCTCCAAGTCATCAACGACAATATTCTTTCCGCTGCTTCCGCCCGAGGTTGATGAGACGGCCAGCAAGCCGGCACGGACAGACGAAGCCGCGCCGATTCCGGGAACGTAATTGGTTACGGATCGCCGAATCCATGAATTGGCGGATTCCGTCGCCACATAGCGCGGCAAAGCGGATCCGATGTCGATCGTTGTTGCCCAATCGTTCGTGGATAGTACCGGCTGAATCCAGTCGTTGCGTGTTGACGATTCATTGTATGTGGAAAAATCGAAAACGACGACTTCCCTTCCGCCATGGTCAATCAGATTGCGGCTTGTCAGCCGTGCCCGCGAGTTAACGGACGCATAAGCGGAATTGAACAGCATGGATCCACCCATGCTGTCCGGAGCATTTCGGGCGCTTGATTCCGCCCAGTTGTACGCGGAACTGGACAACCAGCGAGCGTGCCACCCTCGCGACAGAACCTCGGATAGGAACCCCTCGTTCGTGCGGGGGAAATAGCCGTCTCCTATCAGGATGCCGTCCATCCAGGCCGTCGTGTTCGTGCCAGCGCACACGCGAAAACCCACATAGATGTCGGTGCGATTGGTCCAAAATGGGGGAACGTCCGCAGCGGGTACGGATACGCCATAATGTTGCCAGACGTTCGTGTTGGTTATTGTCCACAAGCCGACGACATTGGTGAAATCAGTCGGAGAAGGAAGTGCCGTTCCATGGGCTAGCGCCACTTCCGCCGTAATCGTGCATCCAGGCGGTAGGTCCGGAGTCCGTAGCCAAGCATCTACACAGAAGCGGGAAGAACCTTCATACGGCCCTCGGATCAGCCAGCGCGATCCGGGCTGTGCACTGGTGAGCGCCGCTGCGAACACATTGCCTCCGGCATCCTTGTCGGCATCTGCCAATGTCGCATTCGTTGTGCTCCAGGTTGCGCCCGTTCCATTGGTTGCCCATGCGGTCGGCAAGTTGGGGGGCGCCGCCGTCTCAACCTTCTCGAAATCCGGCTGTGCCGCATGCGCATCCCAAAGGATCGGAAAGAGACAGACGAAGACCGTCTGTATACAGAGTCGAGCTAGCTTCATCTCCCCACCTCATGCACGCGGGAAACGGCAAGCCGCGCCGCTCGCCGTTTCCCACGTCATTCTTCTCAATTCAACCGTGTGTTTCCTGTCACACAAAACGGTTCCGTGGCGCTACCATTCCCAGCCTGCTGTGCGCAACTTAGTCATGGCTGTAACCACTGTATTCGAATCAGTCGACAGCAACTCAATCGGGATCATGCAATGATCCGCCAAATCCTGGGGTTTGGCAGGATCGATCTGCGTCCCGTTCACGACCGTCATGCAGACCTGCTCGACACTGCACTCGGTCTCCTTGTATTTCGGTTTCCAGCGCTTCCAAGTAGCGTTGAACCTGGGCGCGGCCGCGTTGGCGCTGTTGTTGACCTCCAGGATGGCATACCCCGTGCCGGACTTCAGTTTCTCGCCATTCCCCAGGACGCCCACCACGTACATATAGACATTACCCTTGTAGGCACCGGCTGCTGCCGAGTAGACAAAGCAGTCCGGTGTGACGTTGTTGCCGGTCAGATCTGACGGAGAGATATCCAGATCCTTGGTGAAATGGTTGTTCTTTGCATCGTCCTCTACCAATTTGGTCCATGGGTCGCTCCATTTTGTGTTCTTGGTGACGATCGGTCCGCTTTGTATGTAAGTCGCACCGCTCTTGTCGAGTGTCTGCCCGTAGACACCGGTTTGAACAGCATTTGGGGCAGCTTGGTCCTGCAGTCCGCTGGTCCCATAGCGTCCGCTCATTGCGTCGGCTGTAGGCGCTTCATCACGCAGCACGTCCCCGTTAACCGTCCGGTTCAATCCCGGCAGATACTCTTTCTCTGTGAAATAGAGCTGTATCTGCGTGCGCAGGTTGCCGATCGCCGGGATACCGTCGGCGGCATATTTGGCGCGCGTCACGAACGGCGCCAGCACCGGCAGCATGGCCACGGCCAGAATGACGATGATCAGAATTACCACCAACAACTCAATCAGGGTGACGCCCTCGCGCCCCTTGAACTTGTCTCTCAGTTTCATGCCTGTTTTCCCAACACGCGGCGTGAACTTCGTTGATGATCGGCCGGCCGGAGCGCCGCGGGTCCCGTCAAGCCGTTCGGGAGTCCGTCCCGATGCGTCTATTTATGCGATACCTGCCCTACGCCAGTAAATACGCCCCGTTGTCGCTGTTTGCCGACAGTCTTGGACCTGGGTCACAACGCGCCGCTCTCGCCCGCCGACGCCATCTGTAGAATGAAGATCGTCTTGTAGACGCCGATCACGACGGGGCCGATGACCGAACCCAGGAGGATGATCATGCCGGGCGTGATCATGTCGAGCGCGCGCTTGAGCATGGCCTTGGCGCTCTCGCGATAGTAGATGGCGATGGGCGAGAGCATTTCCGCGAGGCGGCCGCTGATCTCGCCCGAACGGATCATCTGGATCAGCAGCCCCGGCATGCAGCGTTCCTGTTCCATGCCGGCCGCCAGCGAGGTTCCCGCCGTGACAATGCTGTTGCGCACGCGCTTCAGGGCTTCCTCGAAGACGGCGTCGTTGACGCTTTCCTCGACCAGTTGCAGCGATTCCGCGACCTGGATGCCGGTCTCGTGGTTGGTGCTGAGGGTCTCGATCATGCGGACCAGCGAGAAGTGGAACAGTATCCGTCCGAAGACCGGGATGCGCCGCTCGACATGGGTCAACATCAGCCGAGTGGCCGCGAAGCGCTTGCCCAGTGCCCAGAGCATGCCGAGACCCGCCATGATCGCCGGCGGCAATGCGAGAAAGAGCGGATTGTCCCGGAAGAAGAAGAGAATGCGGATCGCCACCGGCAGGCTGTCCCGGACCTTCTTGATCTGGTCCTTGCCCACGGCCTCCTCCAGGGCGGGCGGCACCATGTAGGCGATGACGCCGCAGACCACAAAGAATACGATCAGCGCCAGCATGGGGTAGATCAGGGCACTGATCGTCTCGCGGCGGGTCTCGGAGGCGCGCTTGTAGATTTCGGAGAGCCGGTTGAGGCTGACGTCGAGGCGCCCGTTCTGCTCGCCGGTGGCGATGGTCGCGCGCATCAGCTTGGGGAAAGCCTTGCGGCAACGCGAGTCGGCCATGGCCTCCGACAGCGGCGCGCCGTCGAGCAGGTGCCTGTGAACGACCCACAGGCGGTTCCGGAAAAAGGAATTGGGCGTCTCCTCGGCCACCAGCTCCAGAATCTGCAGCACGGGCACGCCGCTCTGATGCAGCGCCTTGAAGATGTCGCAGAACATGGCCAGTTCGTCGGTCGTCACCCCGAAGCGCATGCTGAACTTGCCGAAGAGAATCCGGCGCCAGAGGTTGACCGCCGCGCTCTGGCGCTCGCGGACGATCGCCAGGACGCGCAGTCCCTGGTCTTCGGCCAGTTGCCGCGCCTGCATTTCCGAATCGGCTGTAAGGGAACGGACAATGCTTTCGCCGCGCCCATCGCGGGCAATTACGTTATAGGTTGATGTGGCCATTCCTAGCGCTCCATCCCGTCTGTCGGGCTCGCCTGCGGCTTCTGTTCCTCTTCGCCTCCCAGGTAGATGCTTTCCACCTCCCTGAGGCTGGTTTCGCCGCGGCCGACCAGCTCGACGGCGTTTTCCACCATGGGCCGGAACAACCCTTTCCTGGAGGCGGCCTCGCGCAGCTCGTTCCACGTGCTGTTCCGCTCGATAGCCGCCTGCAGCGCCGGCGTCATCGGAGACATTTCCATGACCGCGCGCCGTCCCCGGTAGCCGGTGCCGGAGCAGCGGGCGCAACCCAGGCCGTTGGCGTCGCGCAGCTTCGCGTCCCGCAATTGCGGAGTGAACACGCGCAACTTGGACTCGGACAGGCGCTTGTCCCGCTCGCTCTCGGGCAGATCGCGCCGGCAGTTGGCGCATAAGAGGCGGATCAGCCGCTGGGCCTGGAAGAGCCGCACGGTCGAGCCGATCAGGAAGGGGCTGACGCCCAGGTCCTTGAGGCGGTCCACGGAGCCAAGGGCGTCGTTGGTGTGCAGCGTGCAGAGGATCAAGTGGCCGGTCAGGGCGGCCTGCACGGCGATGCGGGCGGTCTCGTTGTCGCGCACCTCGCCAACGAGCACGATGTCGGGGTCCTGGCGCAGGATCGAGCGCAGGGCGCGGGCGAAGGTCAGCTCGGCGCGCTCGTTGACCTGGATCTGGTTCGTGCCGGCCACCATGTACTCGACCGGATCCTCGACGGTCACAATGTTGCGCGTGTTGCCGTGCTCGCGCAACAGCGCGAAGAGGGCGGCATTGAGGGTGGTGGTCTTGCCCGAGCCGGTTGGGCCGGTCACCAGCACCAACCCGTCGCGGACGCCCAGCACCTCCTTGAACAACGCCCGCTGCCGCGGATCCCAGATGGTCTCCTCCAGCCCCTGTGCGGCGCGGGCCTTGAGCGTCAGGGGGTCGAGCAGTCGCATGACCAGCTTTTCGCCGCAGACGGTCGGGATGGTGGAAACGCGGACGTCTATGTCACGCCGCCGCTGGGCGTTGCCATGCCTCAGCCGCAGCGAGCCGTCGTGCGGCACCCGGTGGTTGGAGATATCGAGTTTGGACGCGGTCTTTACCCAGGTCACGGCCGTGGCGTGCAGCGCGTTCTCGATGCGGTCGAAGAGCTGGATGAGATCGCCGTCTATGCGCACCCGCAGCCGGCTGCCGTTCTCGGTCGGTTCGAGATGGATGTCCGACGCGCCGCGGTTGATGGCGGTGCGCAGCCAGAGCCGGACGCGGCGGATTTCGTCGGTGTCGCCGGGCTGGTCCTCGGTGGGGATCAGCGTCTGCGTGTCGTCGCTATCGCGGCGGATGGTCAGGCGCGGCTGGAAGAAACAGTCTATCGCCATGGCGACGACATTTTCGCCGACGCCCAGGAAAACGATGTTGCGCCCCTGGGTCAGGGATCCCAGGTGGGCCGTCAGGAAGCGCCAGGCGTCGCCGCGAACGAAGTAGGGAGAGTTGGGCTCCGGCGGTTTGTCGGCGTCCACCATGACGTAGAGCGCCGGCGCCTTGAGCTGCGGGTCTGCATCGGTGCAGCCAAACGGCAGGATGGCATATTCCAGCAGGCGCGCGCGCAACGCCGGATCCAGGTCGCGCTCGGCACTTACCCCGGCCGTCTTCAGCACGAAGGCGAAATCGCAGAACGCCTCGATGGGATCGTCCGGCGCGTTGAGCCGGGACGGCTCGGGAATTTCCAGGCTCTCCTCCTCGGCCTGGATGCGCGCCAGGGCGCGGTCGCGGATGATCGGGAAGACATTGGGATTGGCGGGCTGTTCGCGCCAATGCACGCCAAGGTGCTTGCGGGGCTTGTTGGCGCCATTGCCGCCCCACAAGGCCGCGCCGGCCGGCGCGCACGGTTTGGGCGCCGACAACGGCCAGGGAGCGGGTCGGGAGGCGTCTTGTGGGGGGGAGCTCATGTCATCGAGTGTCAAGCGTCGCGTGTCGTTTCACTTTGCCGGCAGCACGCAGATCAGGCGGCCGAGCGGTTTGCCGTCGGCCAGCAGCAGCGCCAGTTCGCCGCCGCGCGGCCACACCCGTTCCAGCGACAGCGAGGAGCTGGTGCGCGTGAAGCGCACCGCGCGCTCGAGCGCCAGAATGCGGCTATCCGGCATAACCAGCGCCACCGGGCGATTGGCCTTGCCATCCTG
>JAQULY010000300.1 GCA_028718445.1 Kiritimatiellia bacterium | reverse complement strand
TTGTTGTAGGTCCGCCAAGCGCCGGCATAGGGTTCGCCGTTAAAGGCGGACTTAGCAGGCGCGGGTGCCTCCGCCCATGCCAGCGCGCCCAGCCCGCCGGCCAGCGCGATCGAGAGGGCCCACGCCAATGAGCGTCCGGTCTTGTTCGTTCGCGCGGCGGACTGCCGCTGGGCGCCCAACGACGAGTGGTTGACCTTCGGTCCGCGGCAACTTGGCTTCCCATGCCTGTCTGTTCTTGTTGTGTTCATGTCGGCTCTTTCCTTCTCGTGTAATTGCGTATCAGCCTGGGGATTCCTCTACCGTCTCGCGGGCGATCCGCGTCCACTCAGTCACTCCACCTTGAGTTCAGCCAAGCGCGCGGGAACGTGGAAGGCTTTGTCGAAATGCGGACTGTGTGCCAAGGCAGATCCCGCGCCGAAGGAGGCTCGAATCGCGTTGAAGTACAGCGTCTGCCCGGAACGGAGCCCGTCGGGCAGGACGTTGGCCAACGGCAGGCACAGGCGCGTGGTCCAGAGGTCGGGGACAATATCGGAGACGACCTTGATGCCGGAATCCCAAGCCGGTCCCTCGCCATAGGGAATGGCCTGGAACGCTCCCTGAGGGTTGACGCCGACCTGACGATAGGGCTTGTCTCGCTGGGCCGCCCAGAATATCTCCCAGTCGTCGGCAAAGAAGATGTTCGGCTCCGAACGCAGCTTCTTCGTGTCCGTTCGTTCCTGGAGCCGCAGATAGAGGTGCTGGCCGTCGTGCAGGATCGTCACGTCGGCATGGCGGTCCGGCGCTGGATAACCGTATATGTCCCGCAGCAGTTTCAGGTTCTCGCCCCGGTTCCAATCCACTTTATCCAGGTCGCCATTCGCCGGTTCGGCCAGTCTCGGAATGCGGGCGGAAGGAGGCGGTGACTTCTTCAACGCCTCGACCTCGGACTGGTACTGACTCTTGTTGTCGTAAAGCCGCTTGGCGGCGACCATCGGTTCCCACTGTGCCTTCGCGAAAAGTTGGACACGGGCCTTCTCGGTATCGGTCCGCGCGGCCGCTTCGGCTTCCTCCATGTAGCCCGCCCAGCGCGCCATGCGTTCGGCCGTGCCCATGAGCTTCCAGGATCTTTCCTCGGTGATACTTACATCGGGATCGGGATCGTCCTTGGTGCGCTCCGCCGGCCAGTTGGCGGGATCGGTATAGGCCGCCTCGATCTCCAGCCACAGCTTGCGCATGGGCTCCGCGGCGGCGCCGTAGTAAAGGGTGAAGAATTCGCTCAGGATCTGTTCCGGGTCCTGAGCCGCGTCGAACGCCATCTGGTTGAACATGCATTCGTTCAGCATCGTCGTGATGCCTTCCAACATCAGGCCGCGAACGCCGTCTTTGTGGTAACGCTGCATCTGCCTGGCGATCAGTCGCGACCCGAAGCCGGGGAAGCAGGTATACCCGGCGGACCACACCGGCGATTCCGGGAACTCGGCGTAGAGGTAGAGATAGAGGGGATTGCGTTTGCCCGCCCACTCCCGGTAGATCTTCATGAGGTCGCTGCCGATGACGCCGGTGGGATCGTCAATGAAGATATTCCCCGCCAGTGCGAGCACGACGGAAATGTCGCGATCCAGGGGAAAGCTGGGATGTTTGGTCCAACTGGCGTAGGCCAGCGCCCTCACCCCCTTGCCGGGGCAGGTCTTGCGGAGTTCGCGCTGGAGGCGATTGCAGTAGTCGAACCAATAGTCGCTGTCGCGGCCGTTGGAGAAATGCTTGTTCTTCAGTTCGGCGCGATGGAACGGGGTGTCGGCCTTGAGCAGGCACATCGGACACTTGCAGAACGAGGTATTGTCCATGCCCCCGGCGGGGAGCCAATCGCCAAACACCCCGCCCGCGCGTCGGCCCTCGAAGGCGTCTTTCGCGTCCTTGATGACCTGGGCGATGAAACCTTCGCTGTTGTAGCACATCTGGGGCGGCTGACCCTCATAGCCGTGCGCGAACCATTCCAGGTGCTGCTCTTCCCACGCCGCCTTGTTGTTCGGGTTCTGGCGCCAGAAGCGATCGTAGTAGGGATAGTACGTGTGCCCGCCGCCAGGGACCTTTTCGCCGCCATTACGCAGACGCGCGGCAAAGAGCCACATCTCGTCCTGGGTGGGTTTCTCCCACAACGGCGGCATCGGCGCGCCGAAGTTGTACTCCGGCATCATCCAGCGCCAGGCGAAGCTCGGACGGCGGCGGACATCGGCGACCTTGACGATCAACGTGGGTTGTTTCGGGATCACCGTGTTGATCTCGGTGGGGCCGTACCAGCGCACGCCGCAATTCCGTTCCAGGAAGTGGTACACCGCATAGGCCGTCGCCTGTGCGTCGCATTGAGGCGGAATGCCGGCGCGAGTGAGCACCGGCTTGTTGAAGCTCCGTGCCGTCAGATGGGGCGCCCCGGTTCCCTCGTCGCAGGCCATCGCCGCAATGGCGTCCGCATCGGACGGTGCCCGGTCCCATCCGTCCGGCGTCCGCGCGCGGGCGTAGAGTCGGAATTCGTCGAGGGCGCCCTTGAACCATGCCCCCTTGCCGCCGGCGAAGTCCATCGCGCCGATCTGGAGTGGGGCCTTCGCGCAGTGCGTCGTCCCATACGCGCCCGCCTCCGCGCTCCTCCCGTCCACGAACAGTTCCTTGCGGTTCTTGGCGGCGTCCCAAGTCACGAGCACGTGATGCCAGCCGGGCGTCAACGCGCCTGACTTGACCGCGCTGCCCGCCTTGCCGTCGTAGGTCGTATAGACCACACGCCCGCCCTCGACCGAAACGATATGGTACGACCACGGGTCGCCGTCGAGTCGCAGCAGGACGCTGTTCGTCTCCGCGTCGGGCCGGAACCACAGTTCCATGCTTCCCTGGGCGTCGTCAAACCCGATCGGCTCGGTCACCACCAGCGAGTCCCTCTCGCCACCCAGCACGATCGCCTTGCCGAACCTGCCCTCGCCCCATTGCGGCCTTCCGTTGATCCTTACCCCGTAGGGCGTATCGGCGTCGCGCCCCATGAGCACGAGATCGCCCTTGCGGACGCCGATCATGTATTCCTGTTCCTTGAAGCGCTCGGGCTTCAGACCGAGGGCGCGGGTGGCCGCGCTCGCGCCCACCAGAATGCGCATCCCCTTGACCTCGGCGGTGTCCGACAGTATCGGCAAATCCGCGCCGCTGATCTTCTTGACGTGATCGCGCAGTTCTATCGCGGCGAACATCGCCGCCTGCGCCGGTTTCGCCGACACCACGATGCTGGCCCGCGGCTTACCGGCCTCAGTCAAACGCAGACTCTGGTCGGCGGCCGGCGATGGGCCGGCCAGAGCGGCCATGCCACACGTCGCCGACATTAACCACGGTCTTGTGAATCGCGTCCAATCGGTCATTCTCACTCTCCTGTACTTGCTCATGTCGTCACTTCTCCCTGCTTTGCGCAGCCCGTCCAGGCTTCGCATTTGCCATCCGCCTCGATTCGCGTCCGCAACCAATCGGCGCATTCGCGGGGCCCGTCGACTCGCGCACAACCAACCGAGTTGACAACAGCAGCGGCTTCCGTTGTGCCGCGCCGCTGGTTCCCTGCGCGATCGCGGCCAGGAGTCGCTCCGCGACGACCTCGCCCATCTTCTCGAACGGCTGCGCCACGGACGTGAGCGGCGGATCCGCGAATTGGGCCATATCCAGGTCCGCGAAGCCGATCACCGACAGGTCCTCGGGAACACGCAGTCCCAGCATTCTCGCCGTCCGAAGCGCCACCATCGCGATCATGTCCGTCACACACACGAGCGCGGTCGGCCTTTCGGTCATCCGCAGTAGCGCCGACGCCGCCTCCCGACAGTGCGAGTGATCCAGGTGCAATCGCCGCAGGTAGCCGTCGCGCACCCGCAGCTTGAAGCGACGCATCGCATTCCGATAGCCCTTCTCGCGAACCCGCCACCCAGTGCCGTTGCCGTCCACCGAGAGCAGTGCTATCCGCCTATGCCCCAACGCCGCCAGATGCGCGACGGCGTCGCGAACGCCCTGTTCGTCGTCGGAAACGACCCGGATGCCGGGCGCTCGCTTCTTTCCCAGATTGAGCGTTGTATGGTCTACTATCGCCAAAGGAATGGAGTGCCGCGCCAACTCGGCCCGGGCCTTCAGCAGGAAGGCCTCGTCCGAATGAATGCTGACGATGCCGGCCAACCGTTGTTGCACGGCCGCACGCACCGCCGGCTCCGGCGAGGCGTCGCGGTCGGACAGTTGTATCTTGACCAGGTAACCGTTCCGTTGTGCGACGCGCACGACCCCGCTGACCATAAGCGCCGTGAATTCGTGTTCGAGGACATGCCCCAGCACGCCTATCACCTTCGTCCGTCCCGTCGCCACGGCGCGCGCGATCTGGTTCGGCTGGTACCCCATGACTTCCGCGGCTTCGAGTATCCGTTGGCGCGTGGCGTCGGAGATATACGTTCCCCGCGTGCGCCCATTGAGCACGAGCGAGACCGTCGTTCGCGAAAGTCCCAGCCCCGTCGCAAGCCCTTTCATCGTCACCATGCGCATAATGTAACCCGCGTTACGTCACTTCGCAAGCGCAAACTGGCGGATCAGGGAAATGGGTGAATTGACAAAGTAAGCGCGCCCACCGGCAAATCCGGGGGGCGCGCTTACTTTGACAAGGGGTGGGGGGGCGGAGGTATGAATCGTTAAGGTTGAAGATATTCTTAATCGTCATCCGCAATCGTCGTCCGTAATCGTCAACCGAAATGGACGGAAAAGGGGGGATGAATGCCGGGAGTTGGCAGTTGGGCGCTCACTGGTGGCGCCGTCCCGGAGGTCCGGCGCTACCGTTCCGGTCCCGTCGTAGAGGCAGGGACTGCCGGCAGCTTGGCAATCCGGTCGACGATTACGGGCGACGATTACGGCAAACGAGGAGAAACATCCGAATCGACAACTGTCCACGAAGATAGCGAACAAGCGCGAAAAGAGACGCCGCTGACGCATGGAGGTCAGGTGTTGGTTTCACGCGGAGGCGCGCGGATCGTTAAGGTTGAAGATATTCCTAATCGTCAACCGTAATCGTCGTCCGTAATCGTCAACCGAAATGGACGGAAAAAGGGGGGAGAATGCCGGGAGTAGGCAGTTGGGCGCTCACCGGTGGCGCCGTCCCAGAGGTCCGGCGCTTCCACCGTTCCGGTCCCGCCGCAGAGGCAGGGGCTGCCGGCAGCTTGGCAATCCGGTCGACGATTACGGTCGACGATTACGGCAAACGAGGAGAATCATCTGAATCTTCAACCGCCCACGAAAGAGCGCGAAATGGCGCGAAAAAAAGACGCCGCTGACGCATGGAAGTCAGGTGTTCCCGCAAGCTAACTGTGAGAATTAGACGTTGAGCGTTACGCGTTGAACGTTCGGATTCTCGCCGAGTACCTTGCCCGGATGCGTGCGATGTTGTTGCGGTTGACTTCGGTATCGTCCGGGAAGGTCGTCACGGGGTCGGCCTGGACGAACGCATACAGTCCGAACCTCTCGCCATCGAAGGCGGACCACTCCGCGTCGGTCGTGGCGCCGCCGCCGCCCATGTTCTGGATAATCCTGGTACGGGGACCGGCCTGCCGCTCGAGCCAGTCAAGCTGCTCGAGCCTGTGGCTTTCGTTGAGCACCCAATCCATCTCGCGCAGGGCGCGATGGCCTTCCCACAGCGGCTTGGAGTTCTCCCAGATGGAGTTGACCCAGACGAGCGCCGGCCGCACTTCGCGGATGGCGCCGGTCAGCGCGTCCCACGCCCGCTCGATCTCACGCCGCTCGAATTCCAGTTGGGTAGCGGCATCGGGAGTGCCGGAGACGGGGAACCGTTCGCCCATCAGCTCGCGCCACATCGTCTTGTCGCAGTCCAGCCAGACGCCGTTGCGTTCCGGCGGCATGAACCAGTCCACCATGAACCCGTCCACCTCGGTCTTGCGCAAGGCGTCCTGGACCGAGCGGCAGAAGTAATCGAGGTAGTTGCGCGTGAGCGGCAACTTCCACATTGGCGCCTGGGCGTGGACCTGCTCGGGGTGCGCGGCTTCCCACACACGGTTGGCGCCGAGGCAGAAATAGCCCATCACCCGGATACCGCGCCCGTGGGCGGCCGTCGTCATCTCTGGTAGGAAGTCGTGCGCCATTCCCGGCGCGACGGGAGCGACGGACGATCCGCGGTACCAGGCGTAGCCGTTGTAGGAGACGCAGAAGCTCTGAATGACGTTGACCCCCAGGTCCGCGTACCACTTCACGTGTTCCTCGGGATCGGCGGCGGCGTACATCCCCGGCGTCGCCGGACCGAAGTTCCCGGCCGCATCGAAACCCCAGTTGAAATCTATGTTGAAGGCCTTGATCTTGCTCATGGGCGTTCCAATTGCATCTTGAATTCGACGTTATTGCAGGTCCAGAACGACTGGTCCGGTTTGCCGACGCGCTTGACGGTGGCCTCCACAAGAAAGGCGCCGGCCGGCAGCGGGATCGGATCCTCTTTGTTCCAGGCCCCATAGACGCAGTTTTCGAACGGGATCGTGCGGGCCCACACTTTACGGTCCGTGCCGTCCTTCGCCTTCAGCCAGCAATAGAGCCTGCCGCCGATGGTCATGACATGACCGAAATAGAACATGTCGTTCTTGTAGAAGCTCACGACCACATCGTCGGCCGGCTCTTTCAGTGTGAGCGTGAAGGTCAGCGGATCGCCGGGATCCAGATGCTTCTTTTCCGCGAAGGACGGGGAACTCATCTCCAGATGCTGCTCCGGAACCTTCACCATGCGGATGGAAGAGATATCAACCGCGTTGGCGCCGCTGGCGACAAAGACGCTGGCGCCAAGCCGGTTCGTGTCGGGGGCCGCGGCAAATGGCCGGGATGAGTAGATGCCTGGCCGGACATCGCCGACCACGCTGAGATTGACGGCTTTCGGGTCGAGGATGCCCACCGAGAAACACTTGTATGTTTTCGGGAGGACGGGGCGCATGGCGGTCACCTCCCAGACGAGATAGGGGTAGTTCCCGTCCAGACGGACGCTGCGCACGGAACTGCAGCCTTTGTCGTCAAACGGGGTGAACCGAATGCCGCCCCCTTCGCCAGGCGTCACCGTCAACCCG
>JAQULY010000299.1 GCA_028718445.1 Kiritimatiellia bacterium | reverse complement strand
GAGGCCGACGTGCCCTTCTTCAGCATCAGCGGTTCGGACTTCGTCGAAATGTTCGTCGGCGTCGGCGCCTCGCGCGTGCGCGACATGTTCGAACAGGGCAAGAAACACGCGCCTTGCATTATCTTCATTGACGAGATTGACGCCGTCGGGCGCAGCCGTTTCACCGGAATCGGTGGCGGCCACGACGAGCGCGAGCAGACGCTGAACGCGCTGCTGGTGGAGATGGACGGCTTCGAGACCTCGGACGGTGTGATCATCGTGGCGGCCACCAACCGACCCGATGTACTCGACCAGGCGCTGCTGCGTCCCGGACGCTTCGACCGCCAGATCGTGATTGACCTGCCGACGATGGAGGGGCGCGAGCAAATCCTCAAGATACACTCGCAGAAATTGAAACTCGCTCCCGGCCTGGAACTGAGCCGCATCGCCCGCGGCACGCCCGGTTTTTCCGGGGCGGACCTCGCCAATCTGCTGAACGAGGCGGCACTGCTGGCGGCGCGCCAGGGCAAGGAAGGCATCGCCCAGGCGGATCTGGAAGAGGCGCGCGACAAAGTCTGGTGGGGCCGCGAACGCCGCGGCCGCATGCTCGACCAGGAGGAAAAGCGCATCACCGCCTTCCACGAGGCCGGCCACGCCGTGGTGATGGCGCGCGTCAAGGGCGGCGAGCCGCTGCACAAAGTCACCATCATTCCGCGCGGCATGGCGCTTGGCGCGACGATGTTCCTGCCCAAGAAGGACCGGCTGCACTACACCCGCACGCAAATGCTGGCGCAGTTGGCGACTTCGATGGGCGGCCGCGCCGCCGAGGAGATCTTTCTGGACGATATCAGCGCCGGCGCCAAGCAGGACCTGCATCAGGCCACCGACCTGGCGCGTCGCATGGTCTGCGACTGGGGCATGAGCCCGAAACTCGGCCCGCGCACCTTCGGCGTGCGCGAAGAGCTCATGTTCCTAGGCCGCGAAATCGGGCGCACGCAGGACTACAGCGAGGCTACCGCCCAGGCGATTGACGGCGAGGTGGACGCGCTGGTCCGCAACGCGCACCGGCAGGCGCGCGAGATTCTGGAGGCCGACGCCGCGCGCGTGCGTCAACTCGTGGACATGTTGCTGGAGTGCGAAACCGTGGATGGCGCGGATGCCGAGGATCTGATCAAATTTGGGCGCGTGCGCACGCACGCGGAACGTCAGGCCGACGAGGCCAAAGCCAAGGACGGGGCCAAGCCGCCCGCGCCGCCGCCCGCGGGCGGCGCTCTCAAGCCCAACGCGCCGGACGCGCCTTGAAGGTTGCCGTGTCCGAACTATCCCACTCTTGCTGGCAGTGCGGCGATCGTGGTCTCGATCTGACGCGGCCGCTGATCATGGGCATTCTGAATGTCACGCCCGACTCGCTTGCCGATGGCGGAAGCCACAACAGCGTGGAAGCCGCCGTGGAGTATGGGCTGTGGCTGCAGTCCGAGGGCGCCGACATTGTGGATGTCGGCGGCGAATCGTCGCGCCCTGGCGCGCTGCCCGTGTCGGTGGAGGAGGAGTGCCGGCGCGTGGTTCCGGTCATCAGAACGTTGGCGCGCGCCTGGAACGGGCCGATTTCCGTGGACACCTGCAAGGCTGTGGTGGCGCGCGAAGCGCTGGCGGCCGGCGCCTGCATCGTCAATGACATCACCGCGCTGGGCGGCGATCCAGAGATGCTGGCGGTCGTCCGCGAGAGCCGCGCGGGCGCCGTGCTGATGCACATGCAGGGCACCCCCGAGAACATGCAGGCCGATCCGCAATACGCCGATGTGGTTGCCGAGGTACACGACTGGCTCGCGCGGCGCGTACGGGAAGTGACCGGCGCCGGCATCCCCAGGCAGCGGCTGGCGATTGACCCTGGCATCGGTTTCGGCAAAACGCTTGAGCACAATCTGGCGCTGCTGGGTGGGTTGGAGCGCTTCGGCGATATCGGGCCGCCCTTGCTGGTCGGCCTCTCGCGCAAGGGTTTCATCGGCAGGATCACCGGGGCGCCGGTCGAAGACCGTCTCGCCGGCAGCCTGGCTGGACTGGTCTGGTGCATCTGGCGCGGCGCCGCCATCCTGCGGGTGCTCGATGTCCGCGCCTCGCGCGACGCCATGCGCATGGCCTCGGCGCTGGCGGGACTCCCCGGCGCATCCTCGATTCCCTCGATCTAGTCGCTTCATTCGATGCGCAGTACACTCCGAGAAGCCAAGCACAAAACAATAACGAAACCGAAAGGACCGCAAGATATGAAGTATGGCGTTGCCGATTATGGCATGAGCGTTTGGGACGGTGACATGTGGGATCTGGAAGACCGCCTGCTGGGCCTGAAGCAGATCGGCTATGAGGGCCTGGAGCGGCTGCGCGGATTGACCGAGGCCGATGTGGTCACGCGCTCCGCCTTGTTCCGCCGGTTGGGCATGAGCTACACCACGGTGGCCGGACCTTCGCAGGAGCACTCGATCCAGTGGACGGCCGCCATGGGTTGCCGTTACGTCTGGGCCGCCGCCAAGGCCGCCGACATGGCGGCGTATTGCCGGCAGACCAATGCGCAGATAAAAGCTGCGGCCAAATGGGGCGTGAACGTGGCCATTCATAATCACATGGGGTCGCGTGTCGAGAGTCAGGCGGAACTGGAGTCGTTTCTGCGGCACTGCCCACGGGCCATGATCGTGTTCGACACCGGCCATCTTGCCGCCGTGGGCGGCGACTGCGTCCGGATCATCCGCAAGTATGCCGACCGCATTGCGGTCATGCACCTGAAGGACTGGTTGGCCTATCCTCCCGCCAAGCAAGGCAAGGAGTGGTACCAGAAAGGACGTTTCTGCGGTCTCGGCAAAGGCAACATCGGCCTGGATCTGGTAAAGGTGCTGAAAACGCTCAAGAGCGTGAGATGGAACGGCTGGTGCATGGTGGAGCACGACACGCACCTGCAGGATCCCTTCACGGACCTCAAACTGAGCCGTCAGTTCATCCGTCGCGCGATCGGGGAGTAGCCCGCGCCGTCCAGGCCGCCATGCAACCGCTGGGCACCGGTCGCACGCCGGGTGCGCCGGTCAGCAGCATCTCGCCGCTGCTGAGCGTGCCGGGCAGGTCACGCAGGGCGTCGGACGCCAGGTTCTCTAGCACTACCGGCGTGATGCCCGGAGTGTGCGCGCTCAGCAGGAAGAAGGCCGGCCGATCGGTCAGCAACTGGCGGCATGATGCCAGCGTTTCCGGCAGGTCGTCCTCGATCTTGTAGACCTCGCCCTTGGCGCCGCGCCCGAAGCTGGGCGGATCGAGAATGATGCCGTCGTAGCGGCGGCCGCGGCGGATCTCACGAGTCAGGAACTTGTGCGCATCATCCACGATCCAGCGAATGGGCGCTTGGTCCAGCGCGTTGGCCGCGGCGTTGCCGCGCGCCCACTGCACCATGCCGGCGGAGGCGTCCAGGTGGCAGACTTCCGCGCCGGCGCGGGCGGCGGCCAGCGTCGCTCCACCCGAGTAGGCAAAGAGATTCAGCACGCGCGGATGGCAGTCGGGGTGCGCGGCGGACTTGACGGCCTCGCCGATCCAGCGCCAGCAGACGCGCTGCTCGGGAAAGATGCCGAGGTGCCCGAAATCGGTACTGGACAGGCGGAAACGCAGGCCGTCCACCTCAATCTCCCACTGGTCCGGCAAGCGTTCGCGCGAACGCCAGCGGTGACCATCCTCGCGGTCGAAGGAGGCGTCGGCGGCCTCCCACTCCGCCTGGCTCAGCGACGGTCGCCAGATGGCCTGCGCGCAGGGGCGCGCCAGCACGAAGCGCCCGAAGCGCTCCAGTTTGCGGCCGTTGCCGCTGTCCAGTAATGCATATTCATCCGTCATCTCAACGGCTCTCGAACTTGTGACACCACCCGGGAAAGACAACGCTCTCGGGCGAACCTGGAACTATCCTCGCCTGGCGGCGGTGGACTGGCGCGCTACCAGGCGGGGTTCTACCCGGCAGGTCATCTGCTGGCAATTGTCCTCGCTGGCCAGGATCAGGGACAGCATGGCCATTTCCTCGACGCCGCAGTCGATGGAGCTCAGTTCTGGAATCAACGCCGTGCACCACGGCGTGTCCCACATGCCCACCACGCTGAAGTCGCTGGGAATCTCCAGCCCCAGTGCGGCCGCCGCCAGATACAGTGGACGCGCCCGGTAGTCGGAAGGGCTGACAAAGGCGGTTGGCGGGTTCTTGTCCGCCATCAGTTCCCGCACCTTGTCCAGATTCTGTTGCTGGAACTCCGCGTGGGTCCTCAGGCAGACGATCCGCTCGTAGTCCCGAATGCCGCGCGAGGCCAGCGCGCCCGTGTAAGCGGCGTACTCCTCGCGCACAAGCGCGTCAAGCGGCCGGGACCATTCGCGGCTGATCACCAGGGCGATGCGCCGGTGTCCGAGCTCCGCCAGGTGATCCACAGCCATGCCGATCGCCGCGCGCCGGTCCACCAGGACCCAGTGCGCGGGCCGGTTCAACTCGCGCTTCTCCTCGCCCACGACGACCAGCCGGTGTTTGCGCGAGAGCAGCGGCGCGACCTGCTCACAGTATTCGGAATGCACGATGACGACCGGCACGCCGGCCAGCGCCTTGTCGAGTCCGGGTGTCGGCGTTCCGGGACTGACCATGTCGAAGGTGGCGAACGTCTGCATGCGATCGCGCGCCAGCCGGCCCAGGGCCAGGAAGATATCGCGTTGCACGTGAGTCTCGGTCTCTCCCACGTACAGCACCGCGGGCGGCTGCCTGGGACTGCCGGAGACGAACGTGCCTCGGCCATGCTGGCGGGACAATCGGCCATTCTTCTCCAGCATCCGCAGCGCCCGCCGCACCGTTAGCGTATGCACAGAGAAGGTGTGTGCCAGTTCGGTTTCTGAAGGCAGGCGGGCGCCGGGGCCAAGGGTCCCGTCCCGAATCTGATCCTCGATCGCGTGGCATACGCGTTCGTACAGGAACTTCTCCTGGGCTTTCAACTTGCTGGCCATGGATGTCATCTCATTTGAAACAAAATAGTATAACAGAAATCGGCGTCTCCCGCCCTCGCGCGCGACTACTCGTACACGTGAATAAGCCAACCGCGGCCAGGAGCGACTGGAACAGGCTCAGCGGCGCGCCAGCGACGTTCAGGCTGGAATCCCGGGATCTCCGGCGCGTGGAGCTTGGCTTTCTCAGGCGAGAGTCCCAACGCGGCCCAGTCGATGCGTAACTGGCAGGACACCGTGTCCGTCGCCCAACTGGCGATGGACAGAAGACAGGAGGGTGTGCCGCCGTCTCGCACGTAGGCCGTGACCAGCACGTCGTCCCGGCCGGTCGTGACCGGACAGGCCGGGTCCCAGTAGCCAATCATGCGCGCCTGCTCGATGCCGAATTCGTCCCAGACCTTCCAAAGCGGACGCGGGTCGCCGCACCAGCCCAGTCGGCTGGTCATGCCGTAGAGCATACCGCGCCACGGGTTGCCCCCACCTTGCAACATCTCCCCAAACAGGCCGAAGGGGATGCCGGCGACCTCGATCAGCCAGTAGTCCGGCGGGTTATTGTAGTCGAAGCCCTCGCCGAACCAGACGCTGTCAATACATGGAAGGAGTTCCATGTACTGGCCGACCACATTGTTGAGGCCGTACTGCGGCTCAAAGTTGTTGCCGGAGTGGAAGTCGATCAGACAGCCGGGATGCGCGCGTTGCATCACCTTGCGAACGCGTTTCATGACCTGCCGGTCATAGCCGATTCCGTCCAGGTAGATGCCGTCCACACCATACTCGCGGATGAGGTTGTCGAGCCCTTCCAGGTAATAGTTGTGCCAGCGGCTGAGTCCCTGCTGGGCCAGGGCGGCGTCATAGTGACCGTTACCCAGATGCTGATGCCAGGCCGGCACATAGTCGCGAATCACATGTTCGCATAGCCAACTGCTGCCCGTGGGCGGGGTATCAGACCTTTTCTCGTCCTTCTCACGGAAATGGTCGGCAAGTTGGAAGCCGGGGCCATTTCTGAACACCTCGTCGCCCAGCGAGCGCAACGCCCAGAACTCGGCCGTGTAGTTGCTCAACTCGCGCACGGTGTAGTAGATCTTGACCTTCATGCCGGCGTCGTGCGCCTCCCGGACGTAGGCAGACAGACGATCGGAATTCAAGAACGGATAGTTGATGTACGGGTTGATGGCATCGCCCTGGTGCAGGTTGATCACAGTGGCGCCGGTCGCCGCCACTTTGCTCACGGGATCCGCGGAGGGTTGATGGAAGTAGCGCCAGCGCCAGTGCTGTTTGTCCAGCGTCCTGGTCGGCGTGATCAGCAGGCCGAAATTGAAGTGCAGTTCCTGGCCCGCTTCGACCTTGAGCGGACCGGTGAAGGCACGCACCACCACCGTTGCGCCGTCCTCGCGGACGCTGCAACCGCCGGCACCGGTGCCGGCCCAGTCCCGGTAGAGGCCGGAGTCTTTCAGGCCGTAGAGATCCCAACGCGACTTGACGTCCTTGAGCTTGCATTGCAGCCCGGCGCCGACATCGCCAAGCCAGATATGGCTGTTGGCGAAACGCAGGTCCCACTTCCAGTCCCAGGAGACCGGCCGGCGCCCGCCTTTCCTGCCCATACCGACCATGTAGCGGGCCACGTCCGCGCACAGGGGCAGTTCCAGGAAGATGTTGTCAAGCGCCTGGGACGTCTCGCTCTTGAGCGTCAGACAGTAGTCCGCGTAACCGTCGCATTCGAGTCCCGCCCGGCAAGTCAGTGTGAGGCCGCCTGAAACCGCGGTGCTCCGCCACCAGACGCCGCCCGTGGTTCGCTTTTCGATCTCCGGTTTCGATCCGGCCCAGGCGGGCTCGATGCCGGCGGCGACGACTCCAAACCGCGCCGGCCTGGCGAGGATTTCCCGCGACGGGGCGTTTGTCCCATCGCAGGAGGCGGAGAAGGTGCTTCGGATGGAGGCCGGGAGTCCGCCCGGCGCGATCCTCAGGGAACGCCCGAGCACCGAGACTGTGGCGGAGTCGGCGTTCCAGCCCACCGGCGTGTAGGGGGCAAAGACCTCGTCATCTAGTCCGACGGTGGAGTCCAGCCAGCGCAGCCGCGAGTGCCGCCAGAGATCGCCGTCGCCGCTGTCCGTGATCGTCCGATCGAGAACC
>JAQULY010000298.1 GCA_028718445.1 Kiritimatiellia bacterium | reverse complement strand
CACGGTCGAGCAGCGCGCGCAGTTCGTCCACCGTGCTGGCGCTGGACTGCAACCAGAAAGAATCGTTGTGGAAGACGTTCCGGGCCTCGAAAATGTCGTGCAGTTCGCGTGGCGCCGGCCAGACGCGATCCGGCGGCGGTGGCGGCGTTTCCGGGAGCAGTCGGCGGCCGACGATCCGCTCGGACAGATCGTTGTAGGGTTTCGCCAGGCTGACGCGCCAGGCGTTGTCGTGGTAGTAGCGATTCCAGTCCTCCGGGATGCCGAGTTCGTCGAAGACACACTCGAACGACATGCGTATGCCCAGTGCCACCTGCGGCGCGGCAGCGCCGAACGGGTCGCGACCGGCAATCGCTTCGTCGGCCCAGAAGCGTTCCAGATCGAGCGGCGCGAGTCCGCCATTGGCATGCGTCTCCTTGACCAAAGCGGCAGCCATCGCGAGATGGCGGGAATCGGGCAAATGACTCATGGTGCGATTCTAGCCGATGCTTGCGGGCTACAGCAATTCGCGAATGACCGTGTCGGCGACCTCGCGTCCGCGCGCCGTCAGACGCCAGCGCCGATCCATTCCAGGCACGTCGCAACGCTCCACGATGCCATGCCCGGCATAACGCTCAAGCGTCCGATCCCACTCCACCGCGCGCGCGGCGGCCTTTGAGCGCCGCGCGAAGGCGCGCGGAGAAACGCCTTCCGCCAGGCGCAGGCCGAAGGCGAAACGCCCGCTCGCGTCGTCGCATGCGTTCATCCGCTCGCTGGCGCGCGGCGGGGTCCGTCCGGCGGTCAGCGCCGCGGTGTAGCGCGCCAAGTCCGGCAAGTTCGTCCAGCGCCGGCGGCCCACGCGCGAGGAGGCGCCCGGCCCCAGGCCCAGGAAATCGTCGCCGCGCCAGCAGGCTAGATTGTGGCGGCAGGCGTAACCGGGCCGCGCGTAGTTGGAGATCTCGTAGCGCTCGAAACCTGCCGCCGTCAGCAGCCCTTCAGCCTCCCGCAGGGCCTCCGCCTGGAAGTCTTCATCCGGCAGTTTCAGCCCGGCGGCGACTTCCCGCGCCAGCGGCGTACCGGGTTCGACCGTCAGCGCATATACCGAAACATGCGCGACGCCGAGTGCCACGACGCCCTCCAAAGTCTTGCGCCACTGGGCCATGCTGGTATCAGGTGTGCCTGCCAGCAGGTCAACGCCGGTGTTCGCGAAACCCTCATGGAGCAGCATCCGCACGCCCTGCTCCGCGGCGGCGGCGTCATGGCGCCGTCCCAGGCGGCGCAAGACGGCATCTTCGAGGCTCTGCACGCCGACGCTGACGCGGTTGATGCCCGCCTGCCGCAACGCCGCGATCAGCGCGAGCGAGATGTTCGCGGGATTGAGTTCGACGCTCCATTCCTCAAGCGTGCCGAGATCGAGGCAGGCGCGCAGGGCGTGCGCCAGTTCCGCCAGTCCGTCCGCCCCAAGCATGCCAGGCGTGCCTCCGCCTACGTAGATCGTGACGGGACGCAGGCGGGCACGCTTCAGAAGCGACAGTTCGAAGGCAGGCAGCCGCGCGTATCCGGCGCGCACTTCATCCTCCGCAACCTCAGAGTAGAAACCGCAATAGCCGCATTTGCCGTCGCAGAACGGGACATGCACATAGAGGTTGCGCAGCGCGCTCAAGCGACCGGTTCGAGCAGGTGCTCGCGCAGGATGTCGGCCAGCGGATCGGCATCGGCGGCGCAGAAGCCCAAGTGATTGTGATGCCGCCAGCCTTCGGCATAGATGCAGCGCCCCGATTGCGCGCCCATTTCGCGGCAGAGCTCCTGCATCGTGGTCAGGTAGGCATCCATTCCCTGGCTGTGATCAAGCCACTCCTTCTGACTCCGGTGCTCCGCCAGCATCTCGGTCTTCTCGTTGATGACCGATCCGATGTCTATGTAGAAGTCGGGAGTGACGGGGCGGTTCATGGCGTCGCGATGACCGTGCGGCTGGGCGTGGTAGATCGTCACGGGCCGCTCCGTGGCGGGACGCGGCGGATCAACCGGAAAGTTTGGCACACAGCGCGCGAAGGCGGCGGTGACCGCAACGCGGCAGGCATTCGAGTGGTCCTCCATGTAATCGTTTGGCGACGGCACCAGCAGAATATCGGGCGCCACCTCGCGCATGACCGACCCCATCTTGGCCAGATGCGGGGCGTCGTGAAAGATGGCCAGGTCCACGGCTATCGGGGGATGGAACGTGGCCCCCAGGCGGGCGGCGGCGTTACGCGCCTCCTGCAGCCGGATGCGCGCGGTGGTGGCGGCGTCCGTCTTGACCGAACCGCAGGAGCCGTCGGCGACGTTCATGTAGTGAATCTCGCACCCGGCCCGAGCCAGCAGCAACAGGGTGCCCGCCATGCAGAACTCGATATCGTCGGGATGCGCGGCGACGGCGAAAACGCGACAGTTCATTTTAGTGCATCTCCACTTCGCAGGTGCCCAGTCCCGAGCGCAGGAAGTTGAAGCGCACGTGTGGATGATCGGCCAACAGGGACATCGGCACGGCGGAATCGGGCACGCGTTTGGCGATCATCAGCGTGGTCAGCCGCATGCCGAAGGGATTGTCGTGGTGGCCGGGGTGCCAGATCGAGACCGTCTCCGCGCGCCATGTCTCGGCCGGTCCGACCGTCACGGCCTGGTGCGGCACGTTCTGCACCGTGCCGCCACCGGAGGTGCGCGCGTTCTGCATCAGCGTCATGGGGTGCAGATCAACCACACGCGTGGTCAGCTTGCGGTAGACTTCCGGCGGAGGCGGCGCATCGCGGTAGGCGCCTTCGCGTTTGGGCGGATCGTTGAACGCCCAGTGCTTGACTTCTCCCTGGCCGCCCTGCATCAGCACGCACCGCGCCTGATTCCAGCTTCCGATGTAAGCGGCGGGGTCCACGGCAGGAAAGTGCAGGTTCTCTTTGGGCAGCGCCAGTTCGGGACGGATGCGGTCAAAACAGAGTTCCTTGGCGGTACGCGCGAAGCCGAGCGGGAAATCCAGCGAAGCCTCCTTGCCGTTCACCACCCATTCGTCCATGCCCCAGTAGTGGCAGTGCTTCAGACTAATGCCGAGGGCATTGACCAGTTGCGCCACCAGCGGCAATTGCTCGGTAGGCCCGATCGGCCCGCACAGTCCCGCCGGTTTCGCGGCCGTCGCCTGCCGCCAGGCATTAATGTACTCCAGCGCCTCCGCCAGGTAGAATTCCTGAACGGTGTCGAAGAAATTGATCTCGAAGCCGGGACGCGCCAAACCACGAATACTCTTCTCGGTCAGTCTGGCGGCGTCATCCAACAGTTCGCGGTCCAGCGTCGTATAGTCCCACCAGCCCGGCGCCACTCTGCTCATGTTACGCATGGAATTTCTCCCGTCAGGGCGGCGAGCCCGCGGACTGACCGCGCCTCAGACAACCGCCCATGCCAATCGGTCCGGAATAATATCAGAATGATGTCCCCGGGCAAGCTCCCAGAACGTCCCACAACGACCCCTGAACTGCGAGAGAGTTGTGCACTTGTGCCACCGAACCATGCACGTTCATTGCGCAGAGACGGCTCGCGAGGACACTCGCCCTTCCACCAGTTTTAACGGTTGAGTTTCTCAGGACAGAATGCCGACCGACAAAGCCGAGCGACAAAGCGTAAACGCTTCGTCGTCTCCAGGAACGCTGGCGATGGCTAACGCTTTGCAGGCGTCCGTTCTCCCGCGATGGCGAGGAAATCACGATCCGATCTGAACCGAAGGTTCGGTCGTCTGGCCGCTGGCACGCTCGCGGATGCGGCATCTCCATGTGCCGGTCGGTCCGTTGCTGAGCACCGGAAAACGAAGGGCAAGACGGCCGTCACGGATCACGCCGTGGCGGGAAAAATCGCTGACCGTTCCGTCGGGCGCCAGCAGTTCGACCGTGACCGGTACCAAACCTTCCATCCGGCCGCCATCGGCATCCCGCAACGCGACGTCGAGACGGATCTCGCGGCCGCGGTGCCCGCCCCAGCGGACGGCCTCGATGCGGGCAAGACCCTCAAGCCGGCCGATCGGTCGGGACGTCAACATCACGAGTCGCCCACCTCCCGGCGGCAACGCGAGGCGCAGGGCGTTCAGGCCGTTGGTCGGCGTCATGGGCACGGCCCGCGAAGCCGCCAAATCATAGGCAAAAGCCCCCAGCGCGGGCTGGCAGACCACCGTCGCGGTCAGCGGCACGCCCTGTTCACGCACCTTGCCGAAATGGCCGTACATCGGGCCGAAGACCCGCAAATCGTTGACCACGCCGACATAGTTGGCCCCTTCCGCCGTCAGCAGATTCATCCAGGTGTTGGCGGTCAGCGAACGCGCTTCGGGGCGCACGTGTTGCTCCAGCACCCGCATCAGCGCGGGATCAGTCTGGTTAGGCCAGGCGCCGGCATCGGCCTGTTGCGAGACGGCCTCGACGTAGGCCGGGTCGTGCACGGCGAGCGAGCGCTTTCTAAGCTCGGCCTCCCGTGCCGCCAGCGCGGAAGCATAGTCTACCGATTTTTCTGCCGGCATGATCGTGAGGGCGCCGGGAATCTCTACGGTTGTGCCGGAGTCGGTCACAACGGCGCGCCCGCGCCGGATGTGGCGACACAGGGCGGCATGGACCGGTTCGGTCAGGCAGACGGCCCCGGAGACGATGACCAGATCGTAGGTTTCGAGCACGTCGCGACCGGTCTCGAAGTCCTCGTCGAAGAGGACGTCGAAGGGAATGCCGGAGTAGACGGCGCCGTTTTCCAGCCGCGAGAAGGTCGGCCAGCGGACGCTGCCGTACAGTTCGTTGGCGAACGAGCGGATGATGGCGAGGCGCCGCGGCCGGTTGCGCCATTCGGGAACCAGCCCGCCCAGCGGTCCGATCGTTTCGACATGGAACCGGGTGAAGGCGGCGATCAGCTCCGGGGTCCACGGCATCAGCTTGGCCAGTTCCGGACGGGCGGCCAGCACGTCCTGAACCTGCTTCCAGGTTGGCGTGGCCGAACCGAAAATCTCGTCGAGTTGCTCCTTGCGGTACAGGCGGTTGTAGGCATCGCTGTACGCGGGGTCGGGAACGGCGCTGAAATTCCAGTAGGTCATCATCCGGATCGGCTGCAGCGCGCAGAGCCAGGCGGTTTCCCGGAACATGTCGGCCGTGGGCATGGCGTTGTACGGAGCGGTCGTGCCGGCCTTGAACAGGAACTGCGGCATGCCGGTGAAGCGCATCGTCGTTCCGCGCACGGCGGCATGCAGGCATTCCTGGACTGAAACCGCCGCCATGGGGTTCTCGTAATAGAACCAATCCTGGGCGAGGCTCATCTGATCAAACGCCCTCACGGAGGGACGGCGGAGGATCGGTTCCTGAACCGTCAGGATGTCGGGCCGACGCGCCTGAATGGCCGTGCCCAGGGTCTGGTTGAGATACGACTCGGTCGGAGCGCGCGGTCCCAGGAACCAGCGGTGGTAGGCGTAGAACGGCTCGTTGACGCGCACGATGCGGTTGGAGGGCAGCGCGATGCCGCCCGCGCCTGGAATCAAACGTCCGAAGGGCGCCTGGTACCGGTGCTCCTCGCCTTTGGGAGGATTCCGCCAGCGGTTCAGGTCGATGCCGAAGGTCGCCTGGACCCAGGCGACATGTTCCGGTGTAAAGTCATGCGTCCAGATCCACTGCATCTCGCTGTTGAGCGTGACGCCGCGTAAGGCTGGCAGGCCCGCCAGGCGGCGGGCGGTCCTGGCGCCCTCGCGATCGATCTGCGCCCGGATGTAGGGGCTGTCCAGGCGGGCGTTGGCCGGCCGGCCGAGCATGTCGACGATGTGGTCCTCGCCTGACAGCCGCCGCGGATAGCCCAAAAAATTGAGGAGCGGCCACGCGTGGAGTCCCCGCCGCATGGCGTCCTCGATGTCGCCCCCGCCGCAAGTCATGCCATAACGCCGCTCGGTGTTGAACCCCCACGGTGTGACCTGGAGGTTTTCGAACGGCTCCGGCGCCGGTGTGATTTCGACTTCCCGCGCGAAGGTTGCCAGTGTTTCACGCCCCCGTGCGACCGTCACGCGCAGCGGATAAGACCCCAACGCCAGATCGGCCAGGAACCAGAAGGTCACATCGGCCGACTGCCCCGGCTTCAGCCGCCCGAGTTTCTGCCGGACCGTCAGACGGTCGCCGATCCGCAGCACCGCTTCCAGTCCGCGCAGACTGTCGGTGCCATGGTTGAAGACGGTGCAGCGCCAGGGTTGCGCCTCCGTACCGTGAGCCAGCGTCGCCACGAACGCCTCCGGACGGACGGTGACGGACGGCGCCAGTTCCCGGCCCAGCGCCTCGGTGCGGGCCGCCAGGGCGGCGATTTCGCCTTCCTCCAGTCGGCGCGCAAACACCACGGCCTCGTCCACCACCGCGTTGGCCGGCGTACCTGGCCCCAGGCTGCCCAGCCGGAAGGAGGGGGCGCCCGCCGCGAACGGTTTCAGATTGTCGATTGCACCCAGCTTGCGCCCGTCCAGATACATCGTCGCGGAACCATTGGCCCAGGTGACGGCATAGTGATGCCACGCTCCCGGCCGGATATCGGCCGCGGCCACCGCCGCGCCGGTGGCATTGGTCCACGGGCCCAGTTCCAGGCGTGACTGCTGCAGCTGCAACTGCAGGAATGGCTGCCAGCGGTTGCCGCCGGCAATCTCAAACAGCGTCCGGCGCGTTTGCCGGGCTCCGATCGTCTGCACCCAGAAGGCCGCCGAGCCTGCGCCGCCAGCCATCAGATGCCGCAACCCGTCGACATTCAGCGACTCGCTTGCGCGGACGGCATCGCCCGGAATCCAGCTCGATGCCTGCCCCATCCCGGCATACGAGAACCCCCCCGCCAGTTCCAGCATGACGGCGTCGATCAGGAATGTCTGTCCCGCCCGCAGGCCGAGAAAGCGGAGGCGCACGTCGCGCAGCGTCTGTTGCTTGAAGTCACGGACAAAGGCGCCGGCCTCGAACGGCAGTTCCACCCGCCGCCAGTCGGAGTTGACGGCCACATCGGCGGAACCGAGCACGGTGTTGGTCGCATCGACAACCTCCAACCGGATCGCGGCTCCGTTGGTTCCCATGCCGGCGCCGCGGGTGTAAAGCGAGAGAAAATAACGGCCACCTGG
>JAQULY010000297.1 GCA_028718445.1 Kiritimatiellia bacterium | reverse complement strand
AAGAAGAAGAATGCGGAGAATGTGCTGGCGGGAGAGATGATTCTGACGTTCTACAAGCCCGCACGTCCTGAGAATATCCGAACGGTCAATGAACGCCAGGACATGCTCTTCGGCACATTGCTGGACGAGATTCTGCGGAAGCACGAAGCTGACACGGTAACAAGTCAGCATCTATTCAACAGACTGATCCTGGAGGCATGGAACACACAGTCGCTTGCGCAACTGGCGATGTCCCGTAACGACTTCATCCTGGAACTTCAGAAACGCAACTGGCGTTACGACGGCCGTTTGCATGTCTGGCGTCGTGGGCGGCAACGCGGCGGGGAACTGGCGCTGGACTTGGAGTCTTCTCAATGAACTCCACTATGCGTTTGAGCGAGGGACAGGTGCTGGGGCAGGAAGCCATCTCCGGAGGGTATCGCCACATGCGCGTGCGGGCACCCGAGATTGCCGCGGCAGCCCGCCCCGGTCAGTTCGTGCACGTGCGCGTGCCGGGACTGGACACCGCGTCGTTGCGACGGCCATTTAGCATCTACCGCGCGGATGGCGACGAGTTCGCCATACTCTATAAGACGGTCGGCCGCGGCACCGAACGGCTGGCGGAGCTTGCGGCCGGGGCGCACCTCAGTCTGATCGGCCCGCTTGGCAACGGTTTCCCGACGGACATCGGCGATCGCACGCCTATCCTGGTCGGGGGTGGCTACGGCGTCGCGCCGCTGGCGTTCCTCGCGGCCAGGCTGCCGCGGCGCGGCGTGGCCTTGCTGGGCGGCCGCAGCGCCGGCGACGTGCTGTGCGAGCAGGATTTTGCGGCGTTGGGCTGGAGCGTCGAGGTGTCCACCCAGGACGGGACGCGCGGCTCGCGGGGACTCGTGACCATGCTGCTGGACCGCCATCTGGCAGGTTCCGCCAAGGGCAGCGCTCTGGAACTCTTTGCCTGCGGCCCTGACGGCATGTTGCGCGCCGTAGGCGCGCGCGCCATCGCCGCCGGCTGTCCGGCGTGGCTCTCGCTCGACCACCACATGGTCTGTGGCATCGGCGCCTGCCTGGCCTGCGTTCAGAAGCTGCGGAGCCCCGACGGCAGTACGCGCCAGGCCCGCGTCTGTTCGGACGGCCCGGTTTTCGAGGCGCGCGAGATCGTCTGGGAGGAGCCGCCGCGATGAGCGCGCCCGATCTCAGCGTCAACGTCGGCGGCATCGCCATGGCCAATCCCGTGACCGTGGCATCGGGCACCTTTGGCTATGGTGCGGAGTATGCCCGCCTGTTGGACATTCGCAAGCTCGGCGCGGTGACCGTCAAGGGCATCCGCCTGCAGGCCTGGCCAGGCAATCTCCTGCCGCGCCACGTCGAGGTGCCCGGCGGCATGGTCAATGCCATCGGCCTGCAGGGGCCCGGCGTGGAAGGCTTTGTAAACCAGTATATGCCGGGGCTGCGCGCCGCCGGCGTGCCCGTCATCGTCAATATCTGGGGCACCAGCATTGAGGAGTACGGCGAGGTGGCCTCGCGGTTGGGCCAGGTCGAAGGCGTGTCCGGGCTGGAGTTGAATGTCTCCTGCCCGAATGTCAAGGAGGGCGGCGCGGCCTTTGGCACCGACGCCACCATGCTCGCCGCGCTGGTGGCCGCCGTGCGCCGCCGCACGCGCCTGCCGCTGATCGTCAAACTCGCACCCAATGTGCCCGACATCAAGGTGTTCGCGCGGGCCGCGAGCGACGCCGGCGCCGATGCGCTATCGCTGATCAACACCCTGCCGGCCATGGTGATTGACATCGAGACGCGCCGTCCCGTGCTCGCAAACAAGGTCGGCGGACTCTCCGGCCCGGCCATCCATCCCGTGGCCGTCAAGCTGGTATGGGAGGCCGCCCAGGCCGTGCGCGTGCCCATCGTCGCCATGGGCGGCATCATGGAGGCGCGGCAGGCCATCGAGTTTCTAATCGCCGGCGCCACCGCGGTGGCCGTCGGCACCGCCAACTTCATAGATCCCACCACGCCGTTGCGCGTGATTGACGGCATTCGCGACTACCTGATCCGCCATGAGTTGCCCTCTGTGACGGCGCTGACCGGATCGCTTCGCCTATGATCTACACGCCCGAGACGAACCAGCCGCATGGACAATAACCACAACCGCCTGTCCCGACGCCTGATTCGACTTGGCCTGGCGCTCCTGGCGCTGGCCGCATTACTGTGGCTGCTGCACATCCCGGAACGCAAGGATCGCGTCTTCCGCGCCATGCCCGAGAATAGCCTGATGGTCAGCGAGCACCTCGATCTGGCCAAGGTCTGGCGCGAGCGTCTCGACAACCCGATGGTGCTCGACGCCATGTCCGGTGCGGGCATGCGCGAAGCCCCCGACTGGATGTCCGACACGAACATCGTCTGGATTGTGCGCCTGGTCTCAGGCCCGCGCTCGCTGATCGGCTGGTCGCCCGCGCTGGGCCCCTCCGGCAGTCCCTGCTGGACAGCGGCGAGCTGGGTGGGACTGCGCGGCCGGCTGCTGAATCTGATGCTGCTGACGCGCTGGATTCCCGGCGTCGGCCGGTTGCAGACCACGCCCTCGGGCGTGCGTTATCTGAAGCTGAAGTCCAAGAAGACGCGCGGTCTCAAGTTGGCCTTCGCCCTGCGCGAGAATGTGCTCATGTCAACTCTGGGCGTAGATCCCGATAGCGTGCGCACGCTCGAATGGCGTTTCGTCAACGACGCGCCGCTGGCGCCGCTCTTCCGGTGCGATCCGCAGCCCTGGAAACGCACCGGCAGCATGCCGCACCGGGCCTGGGTGGATCCGGCTATCAGCCCGGTGCCATTGCCGGCGGACGGACCGCTGGAGGTGGGGCTGCGCGAGGCCGGCCGCGAACACCTGGATATGATTGTCCGTTGGCCGTCCAAACACGGCGCAACCGCACCGGCGTCCGAGGCCGCCGCGCTCGCCGGACGCTGCACGGCCGCCACGGCACTGGCCGGCAACAGCGCCAGCGGCCTGCTGATGCTGCCCTATACCACGGCGCAACGCCTGGCACAACGTCACCTGCCAGGCGTCAGACTGTATGAACCATCGGCCAGAGCGGATGAACGCGAGGATGTCTGCCTCTACCTCTGTTCGCAACCGTATGGGGGACGTCTCTTCAACCTGGCTGTGCCATCCCTGACGCTGTTGCTGCCATGGGCCGATGTAACCGATCCCGCCAGGACGGCCGCAAACTTGGTTATACAGCTTAACGCCGCGCTGGATGTCAATCTGACAACGCGCGTGCCCGACCCTCCGGTCGCGGGACGCACACTGATCTCCTGGCTGGGCGGCGGACGCCGGCGTCAGTGGCTTTCCGACGATGCGTGCATGGCCGCGGAGTGGCACCCCGGTTGGATGACGCTGTGCTCGTCGGCGGCGAGCCTGGATGCGCAACGGCGGGCCGACGCCGATGCGCCCGGCGCCTGGCGCGATGGCCTGACGGCGCGGCTCAGCGGCGCCGCGCCCGGCACGCTGCATGGGTATCTGTGGCTGGACCTTCACGCTGCGGCCTACGAATTGACGCAGCTCCTGTCGGTCCTGCGGATCGCAACCGCGCTGGGAGCAGTGCGTACCAATGCAGACGAAGCGGCGTTGGTGGACGCCTTGAACGACGCGGCGGGCGTCCTCAACAGGTTCGGCACGCTGGAGGTTGCCTGGAAAACAGGCGACAACGCGGAGACGCTCGAGCTTGCGCTGACGGCGGCGAGTCGCAAGAACGTTCAACGCTGAACGTTCACCTTCAACTTTCAGAGAATCGCGATTGCGCCCCGCGCATTGCATCTGCCGCCGCCGCACTTTATACTACGCGCCCTAACCTAACCGCCACCGTGGAAAGAACCGCATGCCGCCATCGTTCCGCTTAACCATGGGCCTTTCAGCCGCTACGGCTATGGCGGGAACAGCTGCGGCCATCTGCGCGCTGCTTGTCTGCCCCGTATCCGCCAACACCTGCTCAACCTCCATGCCTCTGGAAGAGTTGCAGTCCGAACTGGGCTGGACGCAGCGCGTCGCGCATGCGGAGAGCATCGCCATCGGCGACGGCACCAACCGTCTGCGGCTCTTCCCGGGATTGCGCCGCACCGAGATCAACGGTCTGACCGTCTGGCTCCACAATCCGTTCCAGACCAGCAGCAACGGTGACAGTCGCTTGAACGCCGTGGACGTCGCGCAGGTGCTGCGCCCGATCTTGCAGGCGACCAACAGCACGCGCCGTTCGCTGCGTGTCATGCTGGATCCGGGGCATGGAGGCGAGGACGGCGGCGCCGTCGCCTTCGACGGACGCTGGCAGGAATCGCACTTCACACTGGATCTGGCCTGGCGCATCCGCAAGCGTTTGGAGCGTCAGGGCTTCGTGGTGGGCTGCACGCGTGAGGACGACCGTTTTGTGAGCCTCGATGAGCGCACCGCCACGGCGGCCGTCTGGCGGGCGCATGTCTTCGTCAGTCTGCACGCCAATTACGCGCACAATCACGAGGCCACCGGCCGCGAGACCTACGTGTTGCCAGTGGAAGGCGGCCAGGCGACGGCTGAAGATTCAAGGTTGTCGGCCAGATTCTGCCTCGGCAACAGCAACAACGTGCTCAACACGCTGCTGGGTTTCAGCATCCACCGCCAGTTGCCCGGCCGGCTGCAATCCGCCGACCGCGGTCTGCGCCGGGCGCGTTACCAGGTTCTGCGCGATGCGCCCTGCCCCGCCGCGCTGGTAGAGTGCGGCTTTCTGTCGAACTCGAACGACGTCAAGCTGCTCAGCGGCGGATGGTATCGCGACCGCCTGGCGCGCGCGATCGCCGACGGCATCGCCGACTACGCCCGGATGCTCCCTGATATGGCGTACGATCCCATGCCGCCGACGGTAGCGCCGGAGGTAACTACCAACGACTTGCCGGAGACGGCCACCAACGAAGCGCCGGAAGCAGCCACGAACGACATGCCGGTCGCGGCCACCAACGACGCGCTGGAGGCCGTCACCAACGACATACCGAAGACCTCCACCTACGAAGCGCCGGAAGCAGCCACGAACGTCGTCCCGGGGAAGGCGGAAGAAGCGACCGCGAAACCTGGCACTAATGCGATCCCGGTGGAGGCTGTGAATCCGTCTCCGGCAACCACGAATGAGGCAGCGCCGACTGAAGCGCCTGTAGAAGCAGGTCCCGCGGAAACGCTCAACTCTGAACGCTCAACTCCGAACACTCAAGTTGGGCGTTGAGAGTTGAACGTTCCGAATTGGGCGCGCGCACTCAGTGCGCCTCTCGCGGTTCCGCGCCCGGAGACCGCACAATCATCTTGGCCGCCTTGGAGAGCACGTTGATGCGCGCGTTGGCTCCTTGTTGGCTCCTTGCCAGCGCCAGCGCTTGCGCCGGCGTCGACGCATGTTCGATCCCAAGCGCGGCGGCCTCGCGCGACGACACTCCCGACGAGACCAGGATCACGCGGGCGCGCTCGACGAGATACGCGCCCAGATACAAGACGGCGCCCACGATCCGGGAGACTGCGCCCTGCGCCACCAGAGCATCCACTTCGCCGATCGTGTGCCGGAATCCGCGCGCCGCAAAGTCGGGATGTGCGGCGCACGCCCCCTCAGGGCAGGGCGCCACCAGAATAACCGTGCCGCCCGGCTTGACGGCGGCACACGCCGCGTTGAGGCCCTTGAGAGACTGCCAGAACTCCGAGTCGCATGGGTAGGCATCGGCCACCACAATGTCCGCCAACGCGGTCACTTCCACCGTGCAAGCCTCCAGCGCGAAATCGCAGGCCCGGCGATGGGCCAGAATGGGATCGCCCGCGAAGACGCCGGCAACGGCGTCGTCCTTCCCGGGTACTTCGTTGACGATGAACTTCAGCCCTGCCTTCAATCCGACTTCGTCAATCAGGCGTCGCACGGGATTGTCCCGCACGGCGAACAGCCGGTCCGGCCGCACCTTACGTGACTGCCAGTGCATCTGACCGATCGTCTCGGGATCGGCGCAACCGGGGTTGATGATCTTGCAGCCTCCTCCGAATCCGGCAATCAAATGTGGCACGGTCTGCCCCACCCCCACAACAAAGTCGGACCGGGGCAGTTGCCTGTGAATCCGCACCGCGAAATCGGCGTCCGCCGGGATCGTCACATAATCGGCCGGGTTCTTCCAGTTGGGGAACACAAACGCATGCCGGGTCACCAGCGCGGGGGTATACTTCAGCGCAAGTTCGTCGCGGGTCATTCGCCGGTGCGTCCCCAGCGCGACCATCACGCTGATATCCTTGTCCGCCACGCCGGCGCTTTCGATCGCCGCGATCACCGCCGGCAACATCACGTCCGTCCTGGTCGTGCGCGTGCCGTCGTCCACCACAACCGTAACCTTCATCCCCGGGCGCACGCACTCGCGTAGCGGAGGCGCGCCGATGGGCTGCGCCAGGGCCTCGGCAATGCGCTGCTCGAGATTCGTCGTCGCGGGCGCCTCGCGCAGCGCATACACGCCGGCCAACTCGGAATCTGGTATGTCGAGGGGCTCGACATCATGGTAGGGGAAAGCTATTTTCATGGCTTTGCCGGCGTTACAGTTGGTGCACGACGTTCGCACAGCTCGATGCGGATGCTGTCCGGACCCTCGATGTAGGCGATACGCAGTCCCGGGCGCACGGTCACCGGTCCCTCCAGCAGCTTCGCCCCGCGCCGGGTCAGTTCCGCCAGCGTTTCGGTGAGATCGTCAACCGCAAATCCAAAATGGTCAACGCCACATTTCGGCTGGACCGTGCCCGGTCGCGGCACCGCATCCCCCTCCAGTCTCCCGAACACGACAAACGCCATCCCGCCCAGCGACAGGTAGCGTACCGGCGACCCCCGGAAGATCCCTTGGAAGGTCACCTGGGCGTCCAGCACCCGGCAATACCACGCCACCGTGGCTTCAACATCCGCGGCAATCAGATGAACGTGATCGCACTTCAGCGCCTGCATGCGCCCCCCGCTTCTGGCGGCTTCGCCGCCCCTTTTTCTCCCCCTCGGACATAAGGACCGTAACGCTCGTGCGGTGAGTCGTCAAGGCGACGCCACTACAGCCAGCGGCTGACCGAGCGGGATGGTTTCGCCCTCCGCCGCCAACAGCCGCGTCACGGTGCCGCTGGCGGTCGCCTCGA
>JAQULY010000296.1 GCA_028718445.1 Kiritimatiellia bacterium | reverse complement strand
CCGTACGCGCAGGCTAATCCCACCGCCCAGGCGAACGGCACGCCGATGTGCAATCCCGCGACACCCTGCGACGATTATGCGCTCGCCATCAACGTGCCCGCGGGGACGGACGCTAGTTACAGGGTACGCATCGAGGTGAGCTGGCCCGTCCCGGCCGCCGATTTCGATATCTACGTGCTCAATCCGGATGGAACCGCGGCCACCTCAGCGGCCAGTTCGGCAGACCCGGAAGTTTGCTACGTCCCCGCCGTAAGCACTGCCATAGGCGCTCCGTACACCGTGCGGGTGGTCCCTTTCGCGCCCGCGGCCCAGAGCGTCGCGGGCACGATCTCGCTCGAAGCGATCCCCCCGCCCTCCCCGCCTCCTCCTCCGGGCAGCGGTAGTCCGCCCCGATTTCACACTTTCTGGGCGCCCCACGGCGGTGGCGCGGATAGCGCTGGCGAGCCCTCCATCGGCATCGACTGGAACCCGAATGACCCAAAATGGAAGCACGACACGGTAAACACGGGGGGTGTTGCGTTCTTTACCGCGGGCCTCAACGAGTTGCGCGTCAGCTTCGACGACTGTCCCTCGCCCGCTTATCACCAATGGGATAACGTCACCGGCTTGGCCGAGGGAGCCAACACCTTGGATCCAATCGGCTATGTGGACCACGGGTTTTGTCCCCCGGCGTTCTACGATCCAGCGACGGGAACCTGCAACCCAGCCATGATTACGGGTCAAATCCCCGGCGTGGCGTATACCCCCGGGCCGGGCCGCGTTTTTCAGAGCCAGCTCGCGGGCGCAACGAGCGTCATGGATTTTTCCGATGACGACGGGGCGGCCTGGACCCCCTCGCAGGGCTCAGGCATACCGGCGGGCGCGGACCACCAGACGGTGGGGGGAGGCCCGTACAATGAAAACGCGGTGCCTGCCCCAATTCACCCAACTTATGCCCATCAGATGTACTACTGCTCGCAGGACGTCGCCACCGCGCTGTGCGCACGGAGCGACGACGGCGGGCTCACCTTTGGCCCCGGGGTTCCCACGTGGAATCTGACCCAGTGCGGTGGGTTGCACGGCCATGTGCGCGCCGGTCCGGACGGTACCGTATATGTGCCCAACAAGAGCTGCGGCGGCGGCGCGGCGGTGGCTGCGTCCACGGACAATGGCATCACTTGGACCGTCAGTACGCCCGTGGGCAGCGCTGGAGACACCGATCCTTCGATTGGCATTGCCACCGACGGGACGATTTACCTCGGCTATCAAGGCGGCGACAATCATGCCTATGTGGCAGTCTCTCATGATAGAGGAACGACATGGGCAAGCAATACCGACGTCGGCGCGATCGTCGGCGTTCAGAACGCCGTTTTCCCTCAAATGATCGCCGGCGATCCTGATCGAGCCGCTTTCGCGTTCGTGGGGACCACCAGGGGCGGCAATTACCAGGACATTAACAACTTCATGGGAGTCTGGTACGTGTGGGTTGGGGTCACCTACGACGGTGGCGCTACGTGGCAAGTGGTGAACACCGCCCCCAATGACCCGGTCCAGGTGGGCTCCATCTGCACGGGCGGGACCACCTGTGGGGGAGACCGCAACCTCTTGGATTTCAACGACTTCAACGTAGACGCCCAGGGAAGAATGATGGTGGCTTACGCCGATGGGTGCGTGGCCCCGGGTTGCACCGGGAGCTCAATGCCCTCGGCCTCGCGTAGCGACCTCGCGGCCATCGTCAGGCAGAGCGGCGGCCGCAGGCTCTACCACGCTTTCGATCCGGTTGAGCCTGCCGCGCCGGCCGCTCCGCAAGGTGTATCGGCCTACCGTGACGCCAGCGGGGTGACGGTGAGCTGGCTGGAGCCGGATAACAGCGGGTCCGCCTTGACGGGCTACAAGATTTACCGTGGCACGATCTCAGGCGGAGAGACGCTCCTCGCATCGGTGGGAACGGCCAAGACAAGTTATTTGGACGCCGCCGCCAACCCCGACTTGGCCTACTTCTACTACGTGACCGCCGTCAACGGAATGGGGGAGGGCGTTCACTGCGGCGAGCTAAGCGTAGGCGACGCCCCACCCGTGTACAGCCCGTGTACCGTGCCGGGCGTTCCCTTGGCGGTGGAGCCGCCGGGGGACCAAGCAGGTGCGCCGGCCAACAGCCAGCTCGACATTGTGAAACTGTCCGTCGCGGAGCCCTATGCGGACGCCGCGACGAAGCAACTCGTTTTCACGCTTCAAGTGGCCGATCTCACCACCACCGCCGCCAACAACGCCTGGATCATCCTCTGGGCACGGGCTTATCCCCACAACGATCCTTCCGGGGTCCAGGTTTACGACCGCAACATGATCAATGTGCGAATGACGGGGAGAGGTCCAGTGGCCAACTTCGGCGAGATCACCGCCGCCAGCGTCAACAAGGGCGATGACACCGTCACCCTTCCCGCCCCGGTCTTGGACACGGTTGCCGGTACGATCACAATCACGCTGCCACTTGGCTTGGTCAACGACTGTCCCAGCGCCGCGACGGGGTGTGTCGGCGCGGGCTACGCACTGGGCGGACTTGAAATCAGGACCTTCGCCAGCAACGTCAGCGGGCAGCCGATCACCCAAGCGAGTGCCGCCGACTATGCGAGCGGCACGGTATACAATCTCATCGGCAACGCGGCGTGCGGCGCAGGGGCGTGCCTCCAGCCGCCCACCTTCAACGGCCTCCTTTCGGTCGCGCCGGCGGCGGTGGGCTCCTCTTGCGGCCTCAAGTTGAGCTGGATGGGTGCGGGGGCGGCGTGCGGCGGACCGGTAACCTACGATATTTTCCGAAGCACGACTTCTAGCTTCACGGCCTCGGCGGCCAACCGCGTCGCGACAAGCGTCTTGGGCACCACTTACCAAGATGCCGCGAATCTGGCCTATGGTACGACCTATTACTACATTGCCCGAGCCGTGGACTTGGCGAACGGCGTCTGGGACAGCAACGGCATCGAGAAGTCTGGCACGCCAATGACGCTTTCGCCGCCGGATGTGGGCTTCTCGGAACTCTGGGACGAGCCGGCGCCGCCGTCGCCCGCGCTCCCGACGGGGTGGACTTCGGCTGCTGTCCTCGGACAAGTCGCGGGTGCGTGGACAAGGCCCGCTGGCGCCAACGAACCGACACCTCCACCTCCCGGCGGCGCCCACTCTGGATCGGGCTGGGTGTTCTTCAACTCGTTTACCGTCCCCGCTGGCGCTCAGGCTCGCCTGCAGCAGGTTAGCGGCATCTCGCTAACGGATGCCGCCGCCGCCGAAGTGCGTTTCTGGATGTATCACGACACGGAGAGCGAATACTCCAGCGGGGGCGACGACACGGTGCAGGTGCAGTACTCCACAGATGGCGTCAACTGGAACAGCGTTGGCGCGCCGGTTCACCGCTACGACGGCACGCAGGGATGGAAAGAACACACCGTAGGCCTTAGCCCCGCGGCCGGAAGCGCGAGCGTGCAGATCGGCTTCGTTGGAATCAGCGGCTACGGGACGGACATCCAGCTTGATGACATCAGCATCTACAAGCAAATCGCGACAGCTTGCACGATGGTACCTGCAGTGACGCCAGTGCCGGACGGCGGCGAATGGTTCCAGGGCGCGGCGAACAAGGCCGAAAAGATGGATGCACAGGCCGGATCCATTTCGATTACGTGGGACAACAAAGCGGCGTCCTGTCCTAACACGAACCACAACCTCTACTACGGAACGGGCGGCGGGCTTTCATCCTATGAACTGCTCGGCAGCCAGTGCAACATTGGGACGACGGGGTCGTACGCGTGGAATTCCGCGCCAGATGTTCCTCCAGGCGAGACCTTCCTGTGGTGGGTCCTCGTTGGCACCGATGGCGCCAGCACGGAGAGCTTGTGGGGCAAGGATTCCGCCGGACGGGAGCGCCACGGCTCGGCCGCCTCCGGACAGTGCGGCTTCACGACGAAAAGCTACGCCACGTGCCCCGGCCAGTGAGAAGGGCTTCGGCGATATCTGTAAACAGGAAGGGCGGCCCCACTAAGGCCGCTCTTCCCAAGGCGTTTGTAGACTTTAAATAGCGAGGTAAGGAAATGCGTCATGCTTTCTTCGCGGCCCTTGTCGTGCTCCTTGTTGCCGGCGCGGCGGAAGCCCAGGCTCCCCGCGACCCTTGCTCAATCATTTCGCCCCGGCGGCTTGGCAAGTTGCAGAAGTCCGCGATCGTATCCGTCAAGCCCTCCCGAGAGGTCCAGGGGGAATTCGTCATCTCGAAATGCTTCTATGAAGCGGCGGACTTTCCTCGATCGATCCATATCACTCTCATCGAAGAGGCCTTGCCCAAGGGAGAGGCGACCGCGGTTCGCGTCCTTTGGAAGCGCTGGTTTGGTGGAGATTCCGATAAGGGAGAGACCCCGTGCCCTCCGCCGGAGAAGCGGAGCGAAAAAGAGGAAAAGGCAAAGCCCGAGCCAGTGCCTAACACCGGGGAATCCGCGTATTGGATCTCGGGCATCAATTCGGAACTCTATGTGCTTCAAGGGAAGGCGATCCTGCAAATCAGCGTGGGTGGTCGCAAGGATGACCCAGAAAGGCTGCGTAGCGCCAAGGCGCTGGCTACACTTGCCGTGGCCCGGTTGGACCTCGCAGGTGCGCACCGCGTAGGCCGTGTTCGCTGACCCCGGATTCGCTGAAAGGCGCGCTCTCCCGAAGGAGCCGCCTGCCCCTGAGCCCGAACGCGCGCAGACAGGCGCCAGACAGGCCTGCCGGAACGCTGAAAACAAAAGCAATGCGACCCCTGCCTCACCCTTTTCGCCCGACAGCCTCCCCACAAAGACAAACATGGGCCCAAAGATAGACACCTGGGTGATAATCCCCCTATCTTCTAGGGTATATTCCCGATTCCTCCCGATAAGCGCCTGCCACACAATAACTGGTAAGAAACGGGAGGGTCCCGTCCGAAGGAGGCAAGGTATGGTTTGGAAGAAGGTCACAGGCATTGAGGCTTCAAGATGGTGCGCGGCCTGCAGGCGCCTGCGCGGAGCCCTCCTGGCGGCGATCTTTGCGACCGTGGCGGGTGTCGCTCAGGCGGCAACCGTTGCTCCGGACCTTATTAGTTGGCTGAACGGCGCTCCGGCCGATGCGCTGTACAGCCAGTTCGTCATCGTTTCATTCAACACGGCGAATGGACTGGACGGATCCCAGGTCGCCAAGCTGCGGGCCCTGGGCATCACGAAGGGTATCAAGCTCCAGCAACTTGGCATGGTGGCCGTTCCGGCAACGGCGGGCCAGATTCTGGCGCTCGCGTCAGACCCCTCCGTAAGATCGGTATGGCCGAACAAAAAGCTCTCTTATTTCAACCATGAAGCGCGGATACTGACAGGAGTGGACCGCGTGCAGTCCGATGCAAGCATCACGAGGCTCAATGGGGGTCTTCCTGTCTCCGGAAGCGGCGATTTTGCAGTCGTGATCAACGATTCGGGCATCGATGCGACCCACCAGGACCTAAAGCTCGGTACGCACGTGATCCAGAATGTCCAGATCCTTGCCGACACGCAGACATTGGCGGGGTTCACGTCCCTCCTAACGTTGGAGAACGTGCCCGATACGGACTCGCACGTGGGCCACGGTACCCATGTGGCGGGCATTGTGGGAGGGACGGGCCAGGCTTCGGGCGGACTCTACGCAGGCGTGGCGCCCGGAGCGAAATTGATCGGCTGCGGTTCGGGCGCGGGCCTCTTCGTTCTGAACGCGCTCGGCGGGTTCGAATGGTCTCTGGCCAACCAAGGCCTATACAAAATCCGCGTCATTTCCAACTCCTGGGGCAGCAGCGGCGCTTTCAACCCCGATGACCCCACGAACATCGCCACGAAGCTGGCGCACGACCGGAACATCGTGGTCGTTTTCGCCGCGGGCAATTCTGGCCCCGGAAAGTACACGCATAACCCCTACGCCAAGGCCCCGTGGGTGATCAGTGTGGCGGCGGGAACCAAGGAGGGGGGCCTCGCGACCTTCTCCTCGCGCGGCACACCCAAGGAGGAGCGTCTTTCGGACAGTGACCCCAACAACGACTACGATGCCCCCTCCATAACCGCCCCGGGGACGGGCCGAGAATTCGAGGCCAACTCCAGCAAGTTCAGCGCTGCCATCATCTCCACCCGGGCCACGACGAACATCGTTTCCACGGGGCTGACAGACGATGTCGAGATTCCACCCGCCTTCCTGCCCTTCTACACGCAGATTTCCGGAACATCCATGGCCACTCCCCATGTCGCGGGAGTCGTTGCGCTCCTTTTAGATGCCGATGCGACACTTTCACCCGACGAGGTAAAGGACATCCTGATGCAGACCGCCTCGCGGATGCCCGGCTACCAGGACTTCGAAGTGGGCGCGGGCTATATAAACGTCTACGCGGCCGTGGACAAGGTCTTCAACCGAGCCAAGTGCTACGGCACTTTCCTGGAACCGCAGTTCAATGTCCAGTACACCGTCTCCGGACCGACGGCCGAGACCTTCCACGTCGACTACTCTCCGGCGGCGCTCCCCGGCTCAGGCTCGTCCAACGCGATTAATTTCAGCGTTCAACCCGGCATGAGTGTCCTCGATGTCTTTGCAACCTTCGACACGGTCGCGGGGACCGGCGACGGTAACACCATCGGGATTCTTCTCACCGATCCCACCGGGGCGAAGTTCTCCAGCGGCATCGCGCTACCTATTTTGGACTCGCCCAGTCGCGAAGTGGTGGTCAAAAACCCAACCGCTGGCCAGTGGCTCCTAGAAGCCAGGGGTGTACGCGGGCTCGCGGCCTTGCCGAACGTCAGCTTGCCTACTTCGGGTGCTGCCGCTCCCGGTCCCGTGGACGGGACTATCACCCAGAGGCAGTTTAATCTGACCCCGGTCGCGGACATCCAGGGACATCCAGCCCAGGCACAGATCGAATCGGTACTCAAGAATCACATGATGGACATCTTTTCGGACGGCACCTTCCGTCCGGACATCAATGTTGGTCGGGATGACTTGGCACGCCTTCTGGCTCTGAATACACCTTTGCGCCAATCGCTGGCTGCCTCCGCGAAGTTCGTTGACACGGCCGCGGATTTCGAGCCCATCGCCGAGGCCGTTACGGCCAATGGCGCGACCCTTCGCGATTGGAACTATGCCCCTCTTGGCC
>JAQULY010000295.1 GCA_028718445.1 Kiritimatiellia bacterium | reverse complement strand
GACCAGATGGCCGTGCACGTGCCGCTGTCGGTCGAGGCCCAGCTCGAGAGCCGGCTGCTGATGATGTCCTCCAACTCGATCTTCTCGCCGGCCTCCGGCCGCTCGATCATGACGCCGACGCAGGACATCGCGCTCGGCATCTACTACCTGACCGTGCCCGGACAGCAGGACAAGCTGGCCGGCCGCATGCCCGGCAAGGTGCCCTTCGCCGCCGGCGAGCACGTGCCCATCTTCGGCAGCGCCGACGAGGTGACGCTGGCCTACGCCGAACGCCAGGTGCGCATCCACACGCGCATCCGCTTTCGCAATCCCGATTTCGGCCGCGACACGCGCTACGGCAACAAGAACGCCAAGCTGATCGAAACGACCGTCGGACGCGTGATCTTCAACGAGGTCTGGCCGCCCGAACTCGGGTTCGTCAACGACAAGATCGACAAGGGCAAGCTGGGCGACCTGATCCTGAACTGCCATCAGGTGGCCGGGCACGCGCGCACCGTGCGCGTGCTGGACGACCTCAAGTCGCTCGGCTTCGAGCATGCCTGCCTGGCCGGCGTCTCCATGGGCCTCAAGGATATGATCCGCCCCAAGGCCAAGGACGACCTGCTGGCCCACGCCCAGCGCGAAGTCGACAAGGTCGAGAAGCAGTTGCAGATCGGCGTCATCACCGACGGCGAGCGCCACAACAAGATCATCGACATCTGGACCACGGCGCACGAGAAGGTGGCGGACGAACTCTACCGCGCGATTGACCAGAACGTCACGGCGGAGCAGCCCAAGCCGCTCGAGACCAACCCCGTGTACATGATGGTGGATTCGAAGGCGCGCGGTTCCAAGGCGCAGATTCGCCAGCTGGCCGGCATGCGCGGCCTGATGGCCAAGCCTTCGGGCGAGATCATCGAACGCCCCATCACGGCCAGCTTCCGCGAAGGGCTGAGCGTGCTCGAGTACTTCGTGTCGTCGCACGGCGCCCGCAAGGGCCTGGCCGACACGGCGCTGAAGACCGCCGACGCCGGCTACCTCACGCGCAAGCTGGTGGGCGTGGCGCAGGACGTCATCATCGTGATGCAGGACTGCAACACCGTCAACGGCATCGAGATCGAGGCCATCTCCGAGGGCAACGAGGGCGGCGTGCCGCTGCGCCAGCGCATCCTGGGCCGCACCGCCCTGCACGACGTGCTGCATCCGGTCACCGGCGACGTGCTCCTGCGCGCGAACGAGGAGGTTGACGAGGCCGCCTGCAAGCGGATCGACGAATCCGGCATCGAGAGCGTCTGGATCCGCAGCGGCCTGACCTGCGACGCCCGCCACGGCATGTGCGCCAAGTGCTACGGCCGCGATCTCTCGACCGGCCAGACCGTCGAGATCGGCACGGCCGTCGGCATCGTCGCGGCGCAGTCCATCGGCGAACCCGGCACGCAGCTCACGATGCGCACCTTCCATATCGGCGGCACGGCGCAAGCCGTTGTGGCCACGCCCGAGATCGTGGTGCGGCACGAAGGCGTGCTGCACTACGAGGATGACCTGCGCTGGGTGCGCAGCAACGAAGGCGAGAACATCGTGCTCAACAAGAACGGCGCCGCGGTGCTGCGCGACGCCGGCGGGCGCGAGCTGGAGCGTATCACGCTGCAGATCGGCACGGCCCTGCTGGTCGAGAACGGCGGCGCCGTCAAGGGCGGGCAACGCATCGCCCACTGGGATCCGCACAGCGTGCCGGTGCTGGCCGAGAAAAACGGCGTGGTCAGCTTCCACGATTTTGTCGAGGACGTGACCGTGCGCTCCGATCGCGACGAGCAGACCGGCATGCGCACGCTGGTGATCATGGACACGCGCGAGGCGCTGCATCCCCAGATCGTGGTCACCGATCCCGCCACCAGCGACGTGCTCGGCTTCTACCACATTCCGGCCGGCGCGCACGTGATGGTGAAGGAGGGCGAGCGCGTCTCGCCCGGCAAGCTGCTGGCCAAGACGCCGCGCAAGGAGGCCAAGACCCGCGACATCACGGGCGGTCTGCCGCGCGTGGCCGAGCTGTTCGAGGCGCGCCATCCTAAGGACGCCGCCGACATCGCCAAGATCGAGGGCGTCGTGGACTTCGGCCCCAACCAGCGCGGCAGGCGTTGCCTGATTATCCGCGACGAGGTCACGAACGCGGCCGAGGAACACCTCATCCCGATGGGCAAGCATATCGTCGTCTTCAAGGGCGACCGCGTCAAGAAGGGCCAGCAGTTGACCGAAGGGCCGATCGTGCCGCAGGAAATCCTGGACGTCTGCGGACCGCAGGAACTGCAGCGCTACCTGGTCAACGAAGTGCAGCAGGTCTACCGTCTGCAGGGCGTCGAAATCAACGACAAGCACATCGAGATCATCGTGCGCCAGATGCTGCGCAAAGTGCGCATCAGTAACCCCGGCGACACCGATTTCCTGTGGGGCGAGCAGGTCACGCGCCAGCACTTCATCGAGATCAACGAGCAGGTCGCGGCCGAAGGCAAGCGGCCGGCCGAGGCGCAGCCCGCGCTGCTGGGCATCACCAAGGCTTCGCTCGAAACCGACAGCTTCATCTCGGCGGCCTCGTTCCAGGACACCACGCGGGTCCTGACCGACGCGGCCACCATGGGGCGCGTGGACGAGTTGCGCGGCTTCAAGGAGAACGTGATCCTGGGTCACCTGATCCCGGGCGGCACGGGCTTCCCGATGCATCGCTACATCAAGCTGGTGCCGCTGGCCGAACCGATCGAGCCGGAGGAACTGGCGCCCGCCGCCGTGGACGAAGCGCAGCGCAAGGCGCAGGACGTGATCGGGCTGAACAGTTAGAATTTGCGCTTGCCTGTGAAACACACGCTCTGATAACATTAATTCCTTTTTGCAGAGGGAAGGATTACCGCATGCCGACCATCAATCAACTGGTACGCAAAGGCCGACGGCCGCTGACGAACAAGAGCAAGTCGCCGGCCCTCAAGCGCTGCCCGCAGCGCCGCGGCGTTTGTCTGCTGGTCAAGACGCAGACGCCCAAGAAGCCGAACTCCGCCCTGCGCAAGGTGGCGCGCGTGCGCCTGACCACGGGGCACGAGGTGACCGCCTACATCCCGGGCGAAGGCCACAACCTGCAGGAGCACAGCGTGGTGCTGGTGCGCGGCGGCCGCGTGAAGGATCTGCCCGGTGTGCGCTATCATATCGTGCGCGGCACGCTCGACGCCCTGGGCGGCGCTGGGCCGAGCAACACCAACAAACTGGAGCGCAAAGTCAGCCGCTCCAAGTACGGCGTGAAGAAGGCCAAGGCGGCCGCCAAGTAAAGCAAGCGAGAGGTCCGATCAACCATGTCGAGAAGGCGCAGAACTTTCAAGCGCGGCGTCACGCCGGATCCCAAGTACAACAGCGAGCTGGTGGCCAAGGTCGTGCGCAGCCTGATGCGCAACGGCAAGAAAACCACGGCGGAGCGCATCGTGTACGGCGCCCTGGCGGAACTGGCGGAGAAGACCGGCAAGGATCCGCTGGAAGTGCTGGACGCCGCCATCGGCAACATGAAACCCAAGGTGGAGGTCAAGTCGCGCCGCGTGGGCGGTACGACCTACCAGGTGCCGGTCGAGATCCGGCCCTCGCGGCAGCTGGCCATGGCGCTGCGCTGGATGGTGCAGTTCGCCGCCGCCCGCCGCGGCACGCCGATGCCCAAGGCCGTGGCGCTGGAACTGCTGGACGCCTTCGGCAACCAGGGCAACGTGATCAAGAAGCGCGAGGATACGCACCGCATGGCGCAGGCCAACAAGGCCTTCGCGCACTACGCGTGGTGAGAGGCCGCCGCGGAATACCGGGATGAATTGCGTTTTGGACAGTAACGGCAAAGATCGGAAGGCGGCCAGGGCGGACGACGAGTCCGGCGCCGGCCGCGCCGTGCCTCTGTCCGATGTCCGGAACATCGGCGTGGTCGCGCACATTGACGCCGGCAAGACCACCACCACCGAGCGCATTCTCTTCTACGCCGGGCGCACTCACCGGCTCGGCAACGTGGACGAGGGCAACACCGTCACCGACTGGATGGCGCAGGAACGCGAGCGCGGCATCACCATCACCAGCGCCGCGATCACCTGCGCCTGGCGCGGCGCCCAGGTCAACCTGATAGACACCCCCGGTCATGTGGATTTCACCATCGAGGTCGAGCGTTCCCTGCGCGTGCTCGACGGCGCCGTCTGCGTTTTCTGCGCCGTGGGCGGCGTGCAGCCGCAGTCCGAGACCGTCTGGCGTCAGGCCGACCGCTACCACGTGCCGCGCATCGTCTTCATCAACAAGATGGACCGCATGGGCGCCGATTTCGACGCCGTGGTGGCCGAGATCCGCGCCAAGCTCGGCGCCCGCCCGCTGCCGGTCACGCTGCCGTGGGGCCAGGCCGAGAGCTTCCGCGGGATCGTTGACCTGATCGCCATGCAGGCGCTGGTTTTCGACGAGGCCGACTACGGCATGACGGTCAGGGCCGAACCGATTCCCGCCGAGCTGGCCGTGGCCGCCGAGCGCGCCCGCGCCGCCCTGATCGAGCAGGTCGCCGGCGACGACGAGGAGCTGCTGCCCGCTTACCTTGAGAACCCCGATCTGCCGGCCGCGCTGCTGGTGCCGGCCATCCGCCGCGCCACGCTGGCCGGGCGCCTGGTGCCGGTCTTCTGCGGCAGCGCGCTGCGCAACAAAGGCGTGCAACGCCTGCTCGACGGCGTCGTGGATTTCCTGCCTTCGCCCCTCGACCGCCCCGAAATCACCGGCGCCGATCCCAAGAGCGGCGCCGCGCTGACACGCCGCGCCGGCGACAATCAGCCCCTGAGCGCGCTGGTCTTCAAGATCGCCACCGACCCCTTCGTGGGGCGCATCTTCTTCACGCGCATCTACTCGGGCGTGTTGCGCAAGGGCCAGAACGTCTTCAATCCCCGCACCCGCAAGCGCGAGCGCGTCATGCGCCTGGTGCGGCTGCACGCTGACTCGCAGAAAGACGTCGAGGTCCTGGCCGCGGGCGAGATCGGCGCGCTGGTGGGCCTCAAGGGCGTCACCACCGGCGATACGCTTTGCGCCGAGAACCAGCCCATCGCGCTGGAACGCATCCAGGCCCCGGAGCCGGTCATGTTCATGGCGATCGAGCCCAAGTCGCGCGCCGACCGCGACAAGCTCGACGAGTCGCTCCGGCAGCTGTGCGACGAAGACCCGACCTGTATCGTGCGGGTGGATTCCGAGACCGGGCAGACCATCCTGAGCGGCATGGGCGAGCTGCACCTGGAGATCCTGGTTGACCGCCTGCAGCGCGAGTTCCACGTGACCGCCAACACCGGCAAGCCGATGGTCTCGTATTACGAAACCGTCACCTCCACCGGACACGGCAGCTACGTTTTCGACCGTGAGATCGGCGGCAAGCGGCTCTACGCCAGCGTCTCCGTGGAAGTCGCCCCGCGTCCGCGCGCGTCCGGCATCGCCACCGAAGTCAAGGCGGTGCGGGGCGATGTGCCCGAAGCGATTCTCGAGGCGCTGGAACAGGGCCTGGCCGACGGCATCGGCACGGGCGTGCTGGCGCGTTACCCGATGATAGACTTGCAGGCCCGGATCAGCGAAGTCGGGCTGGGTGAGGTCGAGAGCGCCTCGGAGACGGCTTTCCGCACGGCGGCGGTGATGGCTTTCCGCGAAGCCGCGCTGGCGGCCGCGCCCGAACTGCTCGAGCCGATCATGGCGCTGGTCATCGTGACCCCGCCCGAACACGTCGGCGAAATCATCGGGGACGTCAGCGCGCGCCGCGGGCAGGTGCGCGAGATGGAGGAGCGCGGCGGCACCAAGGTCGTGCGCGCGCGCGTTCCGCTGGCGGAACTGTTCGGATACTCCACGGCCATCCGGTCGCTGTCACGCGGCCGCGCCAGTTACACCATGGAGCCGGACAACTTCGCCGTCGTGCCCCGGACACTCAGGGAACAATTACTGAACAGATAACGGTAGCAGCATGCAAAGTCAGCGCATACGCATTCGATTGCAGGCCTATGATCACCGGGTCTTGGACCAGGCCGTCACGGATATCATCGACACCGCCCGCGGCTCCGGCGCCCAGGTGGTCGGGCCGGTGCCCCTGCCGACGCGCATCGAGCGTTGGACGGTGAACCGCAGCCCGCACGTGGATAAGAAGTCCATGGATCAGTTCGAGATGCGCACGCACAAGCGGCTGCTCGACATTGTCAGTCCGACGGCCAAGACCGTGGATGAGCTCAAGAAGCTCAACCTGCCGGCCGGCGTGGACATCTCAATTCGTATCTAAGCGCAGCGAGGCGGTGGAAATATCATGGAAGGGTTGATCGGCAAAAAAGTGGGCATGACGCAGGTCTGGGACGGCCAGGGACGCCACGTCCCGGTGACCGTGCTGGAAGTCGGCCCCTGTCCGGTGGTACAGGTCAAGCACCAGGCCGGCGACGGCTATGAGGCGGCGCAGCTCGGCTTCGGGCCGCAGAAGCCGCAGCGCCTGACCAAGGCCGTGCGCACGCGCTTCGAGAAGGCGGGCGTGATGCCGTGCCGCGCGCTGCGCGAGTTCCGGCTGGAGGCCGGCGACAACGTCAAGGCCGGCGAGACGCTGACGATCGGCGTGTTTGACGGCGTCAAGCTCGTGGATGTCACCGCCATCTCCAAGGGCCGCGGTTTCGCCGGTCCGGTGCGCCGTCACGGCATGGCCGGCGGCCCGCTGACGCACGGCGGCCACTCCAAGCGCCGCATCGGCTCGATCGGCGAGCGCAACCTGCCCGGCTGGGTGCGCAAGGGCAAGCCCATGCCGGGCCACATGGGCGCGGTGCGGGTCACGGCACGGAATCTCGAAGTGGTGCAACTGCGCAAGGACGACAACCTGCTGCTGGTGCGCGGCGCGGTGCCGGGTCCGGCCGGCGCCATGGTGATTGTCAGGAAGGCCCTCAAGAAGGCATGAGGACGCGATGAGCACGATCAACGTATATAGTCAGACAGGCGACGCCGCGGGCGCGTTGGATTTCGCGGATGACCTGCTGGTGCTGAACAATGGCGCACAGGCGGTCAAGGACGTGGTCGTGGCCACGTTGAACGCGCGCCGCGCGGGCACGGCCTCGACGCTCTCGAAGGGCGAAGTCGCCGGCAGCAACAAGAAGCCGTGGAAGCAGAAGGGCACG
>JAQULY010000294.1:509-7140 GCA_028718445.1 Kiritimatiellia bacterium | reverse complement strand
TGGATGAAGTAGTCGGGGCGGCCGCTCGTGCGGTTATTGGATGGTTTCCAGTACAGTGTGGCAATGCGCACCTGCGCGCCGCGTTGCGTCAGCTTGCGGCGCATGTGCATGGCGGTCTTTCCGGTATCGAAGATGTCGTCAACCAACAACACCCGCCGCTCTTTGCGAATTACGCGCAAGGCGCTCTGCGTCAGCTCCGCGCGCAAGACGCCAGACTTGCCGATGCCGGTATAGGAGGCGCACTTGACGACAACGTGCTCCGTGCGGCAGCCCAGGTAGTTGAAGAACTCATGCAGCGCGATGCCGACGGGTGCGCCGCCGCGCCAGAGGGTCACCATCACGTCTGGGCGCCAGCCCGAATCCAGCACACGACGCGCGAGTCGGAAGCTGTCGCGCGTAAGTCCGTCTGCGGAGACATAGCGTTTGGCGCACATGCGCAGACACCTCCGTCAATCGGACAGGCGGTAACGGATGATGCACCAGAGGGCGCGGCAACCATCGCGCCAACCGATCTTTTTGCCCTCGTCGTAGGTGCGTCCATAGTAGGCCACCGGCACCTCGAAGATGCGCCAGCGGCGAGACTTGGCGACCTTGGCCGTGAATTCCGGCTCGAATCCGAAGCGCTCCTCCCGCAGCTTGATATGCTGCAGCAGCTCGCGTCGGAAGACTTTGTAGCAGACCTCCATGTCCGTCAGGTTGACGTCCGTGAACATGTTCGACAGCAGCGTCAACAGACGGTTGCCGAGAGAGTGCCAAAAGTAGACGACGCGATGCGGCCCACCGCCGATGAAACGGCTACCGAAAACGACGTCGGCGCGATTGTCCAGGATGGGTTGCAGTAGGGCCGGATAGTCGTGCGGGTCATATTCGAGGTCGGCATCTTGAATGAGCACGATGTCGCCGCTGGCGGCGGCAAACCCGGTGTGCAGTGCTGCGCCCTTGCCGCGGTTGACGGGGTGGCGCCGCACGACCCATTCCGGATGAGCCGCTGACAACTCCACGAGCTTATCCCAACTGCCGTCAGTGGAAGCGTCATCCACCAGAACAACTTCGCGCTCAGTTACCGGACAGGGCGCGGCCATAACCTGCCGCAACAGCGGCTCCAGCGTTTCGCGCTCATTGTAGACAGGTATAACGATCGATAGTTTCATGGGCGATCACGATGCCTTAGCAAGTCGTCGCGACAATGCTAACAGCAGACGAAACCCGTGTCACGGAAAAGGCGTAACGACCCCTTCGCGAAGATACTGGCCACTTTAATGTATAGAGAAAGGGGGGAGAAAGCCGAGAGACGGCCTAAGTTTGTGCCGCGTCAGGGGGCATGACGTCCGCGGGCGAAGCGATGACCGTCATGCCGCCGGCCTCCAGCGTCTTCCGGTCCTGGGGGGCGATCCGATCCGTGATGAGGGTGTGTATCTGTGCAGTCTCGGCGAAGCGGGCGAAATACACCTTTCCCATCTTGCTGCTGTCGCACAGGAGAATGACACGGCGCGCCATGGAAATCATCTGGCGCTTGTCTTCGGCATGCACGACATCGGGGATGGTTGCGCCTTTCTCAGGAGAGAATCCGGTGGTTGCCATGAAAGCCTTGTCCACATTCAGATGGGCCAGCGCCGTGGGAACCCGAATGTTGAGAGTGCAATGGGACCCCCGTCGGACCAGACCACCGACGAATAGCACCGTGGCGTCCGAGGTGTCTTCGAGCAGGCGGGCAATGTTGAGATCGTTGGTGACCACCGTCAGATTGAAGCGGCCCGCCAGACGGGCGGCCAGTTCGTAGGTCGTGCTACCGTTGTCGAGAACGATTGTGTCGCCATCGTCTATCATGGCCGCCGCCTCTTCTGCAATGGCACGCTTGGCTTCCCGGTGCTGGACCTGCCGCTGGTCGAAGCTAAGTTCGGCGCGCGTCTTGTCGGCATCCATGGCGCCACCATGGGTTCGGGTCAACTGACGCGCCAGCTCCAGTTCCCGAAGGTCGGTGCGGATCGTGGCAGCCGATACGGAGAACCGCGCCGCGAGTTCGGCGACCGTCGCTTTTTTCCGATCCTTCACCCATGCCAGGATGGCCATGCGACGTTCTTCCGTGAACATGGCGCCATTTGGAATCGACCGCGGAGGCGTGTTGTTTGCTTTCATTTGCCGTTGACTGCTTTCGGTCGTTTGCTATTATTCGTTCGTCATGCACCTGAAAGCATACTTGATGCATCTGGTTTCTTCAATTGAAACCTTATGAAAGCACATGATATCGCGGAGTTTGAGTCCGAGTGTTGGGTCTACGACGGGCCGGGGTGCGTTCGTCGCGAGCGACAGCGCATCGTTTGCGGACCATCGGACATTGTCATACGCATTGAGCTGTGTGGCCGCTGCGGGACGGATCAGAGGCTGTTCCGCGAGCCGCACCCGAACGTCCGCACCCCGACGGTGCTTGGCCACGAGTTGGTGGGCCGCGTGGTGGCGGTTGGCAGCGGCGTAAGCGCGCTGCGAGAGGGTGTCGGCTACTGGGACCGACAAGCGCTTGCGCCGGAGCGGGTGGCGTTTCGGGTTGGCCAGAGGGTAACGGCGCAAGCCAGAATTGCCCGTTACCGGGATGGACTGATGTTGATACGCAACCCTATCGAGAACCTGTCGTTCCAGATTCCCGGCGGATTTGCCCAGTACATGAAGGTGCCGTCGTCCATGATTCGTTCCGGTTCGTTGCTACCCGTTCCCGATGAGGTGTCGGACGAGGAGGCGGCGCTGGTTGAACCCGCCGCGTGCGCCCTTGAGAGCGTCTACGCGACGCCGCATGCCGTGGGCGTTGACGAGGATGGGCGGCACATCGTCCGGAGCGGGCTCCGTCCCGGCGGCCGCGCGCTGATCGTCGGTTCGGGCACGCTGGCGATGATCTACGGTAGACTTGCGCGCATCGAGGAGGTCGCGGAAGTGTGGTTCATCGTTCGGTCGCCGGAAAAAGCCGACCTCTTGAAATCCGTGCTCGGTGACTGGCCGCGTGTCCTGGTCGTGCCCGACTACTCCGCGCGGCCGCTGCCGGAGAAGCAGGCGGTAGAGACCGCGCTGGTCAAGGAACTCGGCGATCTTACGCATGGGGAGCTGTTCGACGACGTGGTCCTGGCGGCGCCGTCGGTGGATGCTCAGCGGCTGATGTTCCTGCTGCTCAACCCTGACGGCTATGGTGTGGCCGTCTGTTTCGCCGGTTTGCACAAGCCATGCGACCGCGCCATGGTCGATCATCTTCACTACCGAATGGCCAAGGCGATCGGGACAAGCGGTTGTTCGACGCTGGTCATGGAGACGATCTTGCGATGGATTCGGGGTGGCCGGCTCTCCCTGAAGGGCTGCACTTGTCCGCATCGCTACACGCTGGCGGACGATCCGGCGGAGTTCTTTCAGACTCGCGCGGACGGACGGAAACCGATGTTGCACCCGTGGGGGTAATTCGTGGCGAACGAGACAATGCGTGTGAGCGTCTGCGTGGCTCCGGGGGTTGTGGAAATCCAGCGGCGTCCGGTCCCGGTTCCGTCCGGCTCGCGCATTCTCGTCCGCGTTCGGGTGTGCGGCATCTGCGGAAGCGATCTGGCGGTTTGGAAACCGTGTCCGTACACCCCGGGCCACGAATACTGCGCGACCGTCGTCGCGCGCGGCGCCGATGCGCGGCGGTTCGAGGTCGGACAGCGCGTGGTGATCGACCCAAATCTGGGTTGCGGCATCTGCGACTACTGTCTGTCCGGCAGACCGAATCTTTGCGACGCGCTGAAGACGCGCGACACCAAGAGCAACGGCGGGCTGGCGGACTACGTGGCGTTGGACGAACACATGGCGCACGCGCTGCCGGACGCGTTGCCGGACGAGTTGGCGCCGTTCGTCGAGCCGTTGTCTTGCGCCCTGCACGCCGCGCGCGTTGCCGCGACCGGACAGCCCGGCAGAGCCGTCGTCATGGGCGCCGGAACGATGGGGTTCCTGACCGCGCTGGCGTTGAAGGATCTGGTGCCGGAGGTCTTGGTGGCGGATCCGGCGGACAATCGTCGGGAACAGGCGCGCGATCTGCTGGGTGTGCGGGCCATGGCGCCATGCGAGTTGACGGAGGCGTTCGCCGACGCGGCGATCGACTGCAGCGGGCGTCTCGACGCCGTCGTGTCGGCCATCCGCTTTTTGCGGAAAGGCGGCTCGCTGGTCATGGCCGGCCTGGTGACGGAGGCGGGCGAGGCGCGGTTTCCGTGGGAGGCGATCACGACACGCGAACTGACGTTGCGCGGTGTCTGGTTGAATCCACGGACTTTTGCCGACGCGATTTGCCTGGCCGTCGCCCGCCGGGATGTGCTCGGACGGCTGACCACGGCAGTCTATGATCTGGACCGCGTGGCGGAAGCGTTCCGCGGCGCGGCCCGACAGGAGGCTCAGAAAGTGTTGGTGCGGCCGTAAGACCGCGCAAGGAAGCGCAGGAGAGACCATATGCCTATAGTGACTGACTACAACGCGGTGCGCGATATCTACCGCGACGCCGCCGAACGACGCATCAGCCTGCCGGTTTTCTGTGCCGAAGACCGGGAGACGCTGGAGGCCATTCTGGCCGCCGCCCTGAAAACTGCCGAGGCCGTCGGACGGGAAGACATTCCGGTGATTCCGGCCTGGACTTGCCGCTACCCCGCGCGAGGGCAGATGCGGCTCATCTCCGCTTGCGGCGACCCCGTGCTGGGAATGCACCTGATGATGGGCGATCTGGCGGCATTCATGGGGCCGACCAGCCCATATCGCCGACTGAGGGTGCTGCCCCATCTGGACCACGCCTTTCCCTGGATAGATGGCGATGTCATGCGCGACTTCGCGGACCGTTTTGCCTCGATCATGTGCGACGCCAGCGAAAAACCGTTCGAAGAGAACATGCGGTTGACGGCGGAGTACGCGGAGCGGGTGCGTGGGCGCGTGCTGGTGGAAGGGGCGGTGGACGAGATTTGCGAAGCCGGTAACGGCGCGATCAAGAACGAATTGACTACCGCGGCACAAGCGGAACGGTTCCTGGCGGCGACGGGGGTGGACGTGCTCGTGCCCAACGTGGGCACGGAGCATCGCGCCGCGGCCGGCAAGGCGCACTATCATGGCGATCGTGCCCGGGCGATCAGCCGCAAGGTCGGTTCAATCCTGTGTTTGCACGGCACTTCGTCGGTAAACGCGGACGATCTGTCGAGGCTGCCTGGCGACGGTTTCGTGAAAGTCAACATCTACACGATCCTGGCCGTGCGTGGCGGGCAAGCCGTAGCGCGCCGGGTTCTGAGCGACCTGTGCCGGATGTTCACGACGGAACAGTTGCGGGAATTAGTCCGGGAGGGCACGGTGTCCGAACGCGTGCTCGCGTGTGAAGATGGTGCGTCGGCACCCGCCGGTCCCAGACTGGCGTCGGTGGCCAATCCACCCAGGCGGGATGCCTGGTTCGCCGCCGTGCGCGATACGTGTGCCGGCTACTTCGAACGTTTCAACTACCAGGCCTTTGGGAAGTGAGGAGACGGAATCGTGAGCCAGAAATACTGCGACAAACACGGGCATCCGATGACGCGCGACGAGGTCTATAACCTGCCGGTCGCGGAGCTGGAGGCGCGATCGGGCATTCCGTTGCGCATCCTGCCGGACCGACCGAGTCTCTACGATGCCGTCGCCGACGTCATGATCGGGGTTCTCGGCGAACGGCGCGGACGGAAGACGACCATGATCCTGCCGGTCGGGCCTATCGGCCAATACCCGGCTTTTGCCGAGAAGGTTCGGGATCGCCGGATCGACTGCCGGCAGTTGTGGACGATCAACATGGACGAGTTCGTGGACCGCAACGGGCGCACCATTCCCGAGTCGCATCCGCTGTCCTTCAAGGCGATCATGGGCGAGCACTTCTTCAGCCGCATACCGGAAGACCTACGCATGCCGGCGGAGCAGATGTTCTTTCCGCGTCTGGACAGCATGGACGCGATCGACCGCGCGTTCGATCAACACGCGCCCGACGGCGTCGACCTCTGTCTGGCGGGTGTCGGTCCCGAGGGTCATTTTGCCTTCAACGAGAACCCTAACTTCGGGCACGTCGTCGTGTCCGACGAGGAGTTTCTGCGAGACCGGACACGGCTGGTCCCGGTCAACGCCTCCACGGTGGATATGGACGCGCTGGTCGCCAGTTGCGGCGACCGTTCGGCGGTGCCGCCGTTCGCGGTCACCATCGGTCCGCGTGACGTGCTGCGCTCGAAACGGCTTGAGGCGGTGTTTTTCGCCGGGAAATTCCAGCGGGTGGCGTTGCGGGAGACCCTGTTTCGCGTGCCGACGGCGCTGTTTCCGGGGAGTCTGCTTAAACGCCGGATGGATGCTGACGGCCGGCTGACGGCGCAGCGGTTGACGGTTTGGGCAACGCCGGACGAGGCGGGACCGGTGACGGTGCACACGATTTAGGAACGGCACCATGGACAGCCTGTGGAAGTGTCTGCGGCCGGAGTGGCGCCGGACGTCCCGATCCACAACCAACGGTGTTCCTTGAAAGCCGCGGGCTGCTCAAGTATTATGCCACTGTCACTAGCCTCTCCAGGCCAGCATAGCTCAGTTGGTAGAGCAGCTGATTTGTAATCAGCAGGTCGTCGGTTCGACCCCGACTGCTGGCTCCACT
>JAQULY010000294.1:0-499 GCA_028718445.1 Kiritimatiellia bacterium | reverse complement strand
GTGTCCTCTTTCTTCTTTGGCATGCCGTACCGTCCTTCCCACCTATTCCCGGTTACGGCTAGCACTATACTCCATGCCGCCCAGTTTTACAACACTTTGTATACAAATTGTTGTAAGTCATTGCATTGCAACGAGTGTTGCTGATTTGTAATCAGCAGGTCGTCGGTTCGACCCCGACTGCTGGCTCCACTCAAGATGCCACCCCTTAACGCCGCCTGTGCTCACGAATTCGGCTCGCGTCGAGCCGCGTCAATCTCCTTGACCTCTCCCGCCCTGCAACTGTAGCCTCTCATCAAGTCAGGCACGCCGCGGTCGGCACCGTGCCGGAATCAGGTTACACAGGTAGGCACTTCGGCATGACGGAGGCAATGTGCCCAGGCAATACAGTGTGGCATGGTTTTTCGCAGTGCGCCGGACTCTCAGAATGCGGCCGCCCAGCCATCCCTTCAGAATGGTTCCGGAGCTGTCGTTGCCACAACTATCGAACCGCTTTGAGGGA
>JAQULY010000293.1 GCA_028718445.1 Kiritimatiellia bacterium | reverse complement strand
CCGTAGTCGCGCTGGGCGCCGGCGTGGTACTGGAAGCCGCGTGCGGGAAAAGGACGCTGCGCGAGGTGCTGCTCTCGATCGCGCGCCACGTGCGTGACGGCACGCCCAACGGCATCCGCGTGGATGCCGCCAGCGGCCTGGTCTACAGTCCGCCGCACTTTACCTGGATGGACACCAACTTCCCCGCGGCCACACCGCGCGGCGGATACCCGGTGGATATCCAGGCGCTCTGGATTGCCGCGCTGGCGGCGCTGCGCGAGGTGGCGGGCGTGGACGAATTCGTCGCGGTCGAGCAGCGGGCGCGCGAGTCGCTGCCGCGGCTTTTCGCGCTGCCTGCCTGCGGCTGGCTGGCCGACTGCCTGCGCGCCAGTCCGGGAGAGCCGGCGGAACGCGCCACGCGCGAGGATGCGCTGCGGCCGAACCAGTTGTTGGCGGTGACGCTAGGGGCGGTGGCGCCGGGCGCGCTGGCGCGGGAAGTTGTGCGCGCCTGCGAGACTTTGCTCGTGCCGGGCGCCATCCGCAGCCTCGCCGACCGTTCCGTTTCGGTGCCGCAACCGGTGCATGGCGCCGCTGGCCTGCTCAACGATCCGTTGCGTCCTTATTGGGGCCGATATCTGGGCGACGAGGATACGCGCCGCAAGCCGGCCTACCACAACGGCACTGCCTGGGTATGGCCGTTTCCGCTTTACGGCGAGGCGCTGATTAAGGTATATGGCGACCCGGCGCGCGCACCGGTGCGCGCGCTGCTGGGCTCGGCGACGGAGATTCTCAACCGCGGTTGCGTCGGGCAACTGCCGGAGATTCTCGATGGCGACACCCCGCACGCGCCGCGCGGTTGCGGTGCACAAGCCTGGAGCGTCTCGGAGTTGCTGCGGGTGTGGATGCTCTGCAAGATGAGATAACATGCAAAACAAACGATTTCGACAGTGGTGGCGGAACGGCTTTTTTGGATTACACTACGATCTGCACGCGAGTAAAGACGATACGCGGTTGGGCGCGGAACTGACGCCGGCGCACCTGCGCGAGCAGTTGCTCAAGGTCAGACCGGACTTCGTGCAGTGCGACTGCAAGGGGCATCCCGGTTATGCGAGCTATCCCACCAAGGTGGGCACGCCCGCGCCCGGCATCGTGCAGGACGCATTGCGCATCCACCGCGACGTGACTCGCGAACTGGGGATTCCGCTGTCGGTGCACTACTCCGGCATATGGGACTCCCGAGCCATCGAACTGCACCCGCAATGGGCCGCGGTTGACCGGGACGGCAAACGCATTAATCCGCGTCCGCCCCAGTCGAGTGCCGGCATCGTCTGTCCGCGCGGTCCCTATCTCGAGCAACTGATGATTCCCCAGATGCTCGAAATTATTGATGAATATGACGTGGACGGCTTCTGGGTGGACGGCGACAACTGGGCGGTGCGCGACTGCTATTGTCCGCGCTGCCGGGCCGAGTTTGCCAAACGCACGGGTATCGCGAAACCGCCCGTCTCCAGCGCGCATCCGGACTGGCCGGCATGGCGCGCTTTCCAGCGCGACTCGTTCGTCGAGTACGTCACGCGCTACACGCAGGCCGTGCACCGCCGCAAGCCGGAGTGCGCCGTGTGCAGCAACTGGATGTATACGATGCGCCAGCCGGGAACGGTGACCGCGCCGGTTGACTATATCTCCGGCGATTTCACGGCTTCTTTCGGGGCCGAGCGCGCCGAAATGGAGGGACGCTACGTGGATGGTCACGGCGTGCCGTGGAACTTGATGGCGTGGACCTTCTGCAAGACGCATGAGACGTCGCCCTGGCAGATGAAGACCGAGACAGGGTTGTGTCAGGAAGCGGCGGAGGTGATGTCTTGCGGTGGCGGCATTTTTCTCTACAACCAGCCGCAGCGGAGCGGTTGGCTTACCTCCTGGCACCAGGACATTTTCGCTGGCGTGGCCCGCTTCTGCCGCGAGCGGCAGCCCTTTTGCCAGCACACGCGCTCCGTGCCGGAAGCGGTGCTGCTTCTCAGCGATGCCCACATGTGGCGGCACAATCCCATGCCATTCTGCATGGGCGAGGACTATTTCGGGGTGGAGGGAGCGCTGCACGCCCTGATCGAGAATCAGATTCACACCGACGTGCTGGATGAAACGCGCTTCCTTGAGCGGCTGGGGCGGTACAAGTTGGCGGTCGTGGCGGAACAGGATCCCGTCTCCAGGAAAGTGCTCCGGGCGCTGGAAGATTTTGCGCGCAAGGGCGGCACGGTGTTGCTGACTGGCGCGCACCTGGCCGATCTCTGCCCTGGGTTGGCTGGCGTCAAGGCGGCCGGGGCCGCGCGGCAGGAGGCTTGGCATGTGCCGGCAGGCGACGCATGTGTGTCGCTGGCCGGGCCCTGGCGCCCGGTGCGTCTCAGCGGAGCCACCATGGTTGCGCCGGTGATGCTGAACCAGCAGCAAGGCAAGGACGAGACCGAGTTCTCCGCCGTGACGACGCGGCGTACTGGCCGAGGACGGATAGTGGCGATTCATGGCGATTTCATGCGCAACTATCTGCTCTGCCACCATCCGCGCCAGCGCGCCCTGGTGCGCGCCATGCTGGATTCATGGCGTATTCCGTGGCTCTGCCGGGTGGATGCGCCGGCGCAGATCGAAGTGGCGGTGCGAGCCGACAAGGGACGCCTGCTGGTGAACCTGGTCAATCGCGCCGCGAATCCCACCCTGACCCCGCGGCTGCACATAGTCGAGGATGTCCCGCCCACGGGCCAGATAAAGGTGGACCTGCGCCTCAAGCGGCGGCCAAAGGCCGTCACGCTGGAACCGGGCGCGCGGAAGCTCAGGTGGACATATCGTGATGGTCACCTCAAGACGACGGTGGCAAGCGTGGATATCCACAGAATTCTGACGGTCGCGCTGTAAGCCCGGGACCCACCAGACCGAGCCCTGGAGGGAATTAGCCGTTTCTCGGCTTTCTCCCCCTTTTCTCTATACATTTCGGTCGACGATTTCGGTCGACGATTACGGTGGACGATTCGAGAATGTCTCCTCGTTTTCCGTAATCGTCGTCCGTAATCGTCAACCGGATTATCTCTGCATATGTCTCATAACACTCGCGCTTACACTTCGCGTTGCCCCACAGGCTGCGTAAGTGGTATTGTTGCCCTGTTTTTTATGGCACATGCCGTGCCAAAACCGGCGTGCCGCGCGACCCATGGGGAAGCACTTATGACGCAGGAACTGCAGGAGTTGCTCGACCGAATCCGGCAGGAGGGTGTGGACAAGGCCAGAGCTGAAGCGCAGGCCATTCTCGATGCCGCCCGCAAAGAGGCGGCCGGAATCGTTGCCGAAGCCAAGGCGTCCGCCGACACCACCCGCCAGGAGGCCAATCGTGAGGCAGCGGCATTCGCGAAGCGCGCGGAGCAGAGTGTCCGTCAGGCGTCGCGCGATGTGCAGTTGCAGGTGGCGCAGGCGCTCGGAGGACTCTTCGATCGTTTGTTGCGCGTTGGCGTGGAGGACGCGTTGAAGAACGATGGCGCTCTCACCAAATGGGTCTCCGAGGCGGTGTCGGCCTACCTCAAGGGCGGCGAAGGCGAAGTCGAGGTAAGCCTCGGCGGCGCCGCCGCTGGACATGCCGATGCGCTGCTGGCGCACCTGCGCTCACAGGCATCCCGGCCGGAAGGCGTGAAGGTCAGCGCCAGTCCGTCCTTCCCGAACGGCTTTTCGTTGCGTCTGGCGGGCGGTCGCGTCGAGCATTCGTTCACCGCCGAAGCCATTACCGAGGCGCTGTCGCGACTGTTGCGGCCGCGGCTGGCCGCCCTGCTGAAACCCGAAGCATGAATCTCGAGTATTTCATCGCCAGCCTGCCGATGCTGGCGCCGGGGCAGGCGCCGGGCATCTCGACGGAGAGTTTTCGCGCGGCCTGCGAAGCGCAGCTCGATCCGGCTCTTGGCGCGGCGGCCTGCGCGCTGCTGGACGGCCGGCCCGGTCCGCACCCCTTTGCGCTACAGTGGCAAGATCGCGAGACCATCCTACGCAACGCCGTGGCACGCCGTCGCGCGTCCCGGCACGGGACGGATGCGCTGAGTGCGCAGCATCCCGCCGCGGGCAGCGATGTGCGCATCGAGCATGGCGTGGCGGCGGCATTCGAGCAGACCGACCCGCTGCAGCGCGAACGCGCGCTCAACCGCCTGCGCTGGAACGTGCTGGAGGAACTGCAGGGCAACCAACCCATGGCCCCCGAGGTCGTGCTGGCGTACGCGGTCAAACTGCGCCTGCTCGACCGCTGGAGCCGCCTGAACGCCGACGCGGGCGCGGCGCGGCTGGAACGGTTGACTGCGCTGCCCGCCGGGCAGTGATGGCGAAGACGCTAAATATCATGCAAACAACGGGCAGAATCGCGGGTGTCAACGGTAACCTGATCACGGTCGCCTTCGAGGGCGCCGTGGCGCAGAACGAGGTCGGCTACGCGACGTTGAGCGGTGCGGGCGAGACCGCGCAGCGGCTGATGTGCGAGGTCGTGCGCATCCGCGGCAACCTGGCCGACATGCAGGTCTTCGAGGACACGCGCGATCTGCGGGTGGGCGACCAGGTGGCCTTCAGCGGGCAGCTGCTCTCGGCCGAGCTGGGCCCCGGGCTGCTCGCGCAAATCTACGACGGTCTCCAGAACCCGTTGCCGCGCCTTGCGGAACAGTGCGGTTTCTTCCTGCAGCGCGGCACCTACCTGCAAGCGCTCGAGCGCGACCGCCGCTGGAGCTTCACGCCCAAGGCCAAGGTCGGCGATCGCGTCACGGCCGGCGAGGAACTGGGCAGCGTGCCGGAGGGCATCTTCAAGCATCGCATCATGGCGCCCTTCGCCTTGCGGGGAGCCGGCGTGGTGCAGGAAATCGCGGCGGCCGGCGACTACACCGTCGAGCAGCGCATCGCCACGCTGAAGGACGAGGAGGGTGCCGTCCACGAGGTCCGCATGCTGCAGCGCTGGCCCGTCAAGGTGCCGCTGGCGTGTTTCGCCGAGCGGCTCAGCCCGACCGAGACGATGGTGACGCAGCAGCGGCTGATTGACACCTTCTTCCCCGTGGCGCAGGGCGGTACCTACTGCATCCCCGGTCCCTTCGGCGCCGGCAAGACCGTGCTGCAGCAACTCACCAGCCGCCATGCCGAGGTGGATATCGTGATTTTTGCTGCCTGCGGCGAACGCGCCGGCGAAGTGGTCGAGACGCTGCGCGAGTTTCCCAGAATGACCGATCCGCGCACCGGACGTTCGCTGATGGACCGCACGGTCATCATCTGCAACACCAGTTCGATGCCCGTGGCCGCGCGCGAGGCCTCGGTCTACACGGCCGTGACCATCGCCGCCTACTACCGCCTGATGGGACTGCGCGTGCTGCTGCTGGCGGACTCCACTTCGCGCTGGGCGCAGGCGCTGCGCGAGATGTCGGGGCGTCTCGAAGAGATTCCGGGCGAGGAAGCCTTTCCGGCCTATCTTGAGAGTGTCGTGGCCGGGTTCTACGAACGCGCCGGCCGCGTGCGGCTCAAGGACGGCGCGATCGGGTCGGTCACGATCGGCGGCACCGTCTCGCCGGCCGGCGGCAACTTTGACGAACCCGTCACGCAGGCCACGCTGAAAGTCGTGGGCGCCTTCCACGGTCTGTCGCGCGCCCGCTCCGATGCCCGCCGCTTTCCCGCGATCGATCCGCTCGACAGTTGGAGCAGGTATCCGGGCGTCGTGCCGGCGCCGCGGGTCGAGGGGCTGCGGCGCGTGCTGCGGCGCGGCAACGAGGTCGCGCAGATGATGAAGGTGGTGGGCGAGGAGGGCACCGCCATGGGGGACTTCATCGTCTATCTCAAGGCCGAGCTGGTGGATGCCGTCTATCTGCAGCAGGACGCGTTTCACGAGCACGACGCCGCCACACCGGTGGCGCGCCAGTTGACCGTCTTCGGCGTGCTGGAGCAGGCTGTCGGCAAGGAGTTCGTCTTCGACGGCAAGGACGCGGCGCGGCGCGCGTTCCTGACGCTGACCCAGGCCTTCAAGGACTGGCACCAGACGGCCTGGGATTCCGAACCTTTCAAGGCCGGGCAGGCTAAGATCGCGGCGCTGCTCGCGGAGACCGTCCCGCATGCATAAGCTCTACCATCGCATTGACCACATCGCCGGCAGCGTCGTGACGCTGCGCGCGGAGGGCGTCCGCTACCGCGAACTGGCCGAGATCTCGTCGCGTCACGGCAGCTCGCTGGGGCAGGTTATCAAACTCGACGGCGGCAACGTCGCGCTGCAGGTCTTTGCCGGCGCCCGTGGCGTCGCCACCGACGCGAAGGTACGTTTCCTCGGGCGCCCCATGCAGGTGCCTTTTTCGGACGCGCTTATGGGACGCGTCTTCACCGGCAGCGCGCGGCCGCGTGACAACGGTCCCGCGCTGGAGGATGGGCTCACGGACATTGGCGGTCCCTCCGTCAATCCGGCCAAACGTGTGATTCCGAGCCGCATGGTGCGCACGGGCATCCCGATGATTGACGTCTTCAACACGCTGGTCGAGTCGCAGAAGCTGCCGATTTTCGCGCGCGCCGGCGAGCCCTTCAACCCGCTGCTGGCGCGCATCGCGCTGCAGGCGGAGGTGGACGTGATTGTGCTCGGCGGCATGGGTTTGAAGTATGACGACTATCTCTTCTTTCGCGACACGCTCGACGAGAGCGGCGCGCTGGCGCGCAGCGTGATGTTCGTGCACACCGCCGCCGACCCGATCGTCGAATGCCTGCTGGTGCCGGACATCGCGCTGGCCGTGGCCGAGCAATTCGCCCTGCAGGGCAAGCGCGTGTTGACGCTGTTGACGGACATGACCAGTTTCGCCGACGCCCTCAAGGAGATCGCGATCACGATGGAGCAGATTCCCTCCAATCGCGGCTACCCCGGCGATCTCTACAGTCAGCTTGCCGCGCGTTACGAGAAGGCCGTGGACTTCGAGGGAGCCGGCTCGATCACGATCTTGGCGGCGACCACCATGCCCGGCGACGACGTCACGCATCCCGTGCCGGACAACACCGGGTACATCACCGAGGGGCAGTTTTATCTGCAGAACGGCCGCATCGAACCGTTCGGCTCGCTGAGCCGTCTGAAACAGTTGGTCAACGGCAAAACGCGCAAGGACCACCGTGCCATCATGGACGCCATGATCCGGCTCTATGCCGCCTATCGCGA
>JAQULY010000292.1 GCA_028718445.1 Kiritimatiellia bacterium | reverse complement strand
TCAACCAAAGCCGCGGATGGAGGTGATTCCCGATGGAGGGGAAAGGGCGCTGGGCAGTGGGCAGTTGGCCGTTGTGCGGGAGGCGGGAACAAGTGGGCCGCGGACAGTGCTTTATCTTGGGCGATTGCATCCGCTCAAAGGGCTTGAGTTGCTGGTGGAGGCGTGGGGGATATTGCGACAACCATCGCGACCGCTTTATGGCCGCACTGCGAAGGAGCAGAAAGACAATCATGGCGGCGATGGATGGCGGCTGGTGATCGCTGGGCCGGACGAGGAGGGCACGCTGGCGGCACTGAAACGACAGGCGCAGGAACTGAAACTGACGAATACCATTTGCTTCTTGGGACCTATCTACGGTGCGGAAAAGGAACGGTTGCTGTGCGGGGCGGATCTCTTCGTGTTGCCTTCGCGAAGTGAGAACTTCGGGCTGGTGGTTGCCGAAGCGCTGGCCGCCGGGGTGCCGGTGATTGCCACGCGGGCCACGCCGTGGGCGGAATTGCTGGGTGATCCAACGGGGGCTGGTCGCTGCGGTTGGTGGGTTGACGCCGGAGCGGAGCCGTTGGCGAGCGCCCTACGTGAAGCCATGAATCTGACAGACGGTGAGCGACAGGGAATGGGCAGGAACGGGCGACAGTTGGTGAACACCAAGTACCGCTGGGAAGCGGTGGCGGAGCGGATGGTGGCGTGTTACCGATGCGATACAAGCAGATGCGCCGTCATTGAATGATCGTGAAAGCAGATTGGCTTCACCTGGCGGTGTTGCTGGCAGTGCTTGGTGGCTGCGTTTGGCTGCACGGCTTTCCCGCGCAGCCTGATATTGACAGTCACGCCTATCTCGCCTTGGCGGAGGGACGCCGCGCCGAGGTTGTTCAGCCTTACGCCGGCCGCCTGCTGCATCCGCTGACAGTGCGCGGGGTGCTGTCTGCGAGGTTGGTAAGCAGTCTTGATGCTGCTTTTATCGTCGTTGCGTTTGTGGCGGCGATAGTGTTCATCGGGACGGTATCCCGGCTGCTGCGGTGTTCGGTGACCAGGTTCGACCAATCTCTGCTGCTGGGCGCTCCCATCCTGAGTCTGTACGCCGTGAACATCCATCTGCCGGACCTCTTTTTCGCTGCCTGCCTGAGCCTGTTGCTGATGGCCCTGTCTCGTGGGTGGATGTGGCTGGCCCTCGCTGGAATCTTCATGCTGCACCTGACGCGCGAATCGGCGCTGCTGGTGAGTGCCATGATACTGATGCTGGCGCTGGTCAAGCGCAACTGGCGGCTCGCGGTTGGATGCTTTGCCGCCGCCAGCGCCGGACTGCTGGTAGCAGGATGGGCCGCGGGGGCATCGAAAACGAACATTCACGGGCTAAACGGAGCGACCTACCTGTTTGCCAAATTCCTGGCCAACGGCGCGGCCAATCTCCTGGGCGTCATTGTGTGGTCCGACTCCTATGCCCGGCAGTTTCCCGACAGATACAGTCTTGCGCCACTCTGGCGAATGACGTTGCCGGCAGGCCTGACATTAGGTGGAATCCGCGAGATCGGCATCTACCGTCTGGCGCCGGAGATGATCGTCACCACAGTCAGGATTATGTTGACGACATTTGGTCTGTTGCCGGTGTTGGCGCTTCGACTCATTCGCGAACGCGGGCTTCCTTCACTCCGGTCCACCCCACTGCCAATCATGCTCGCGGCTTTGATCGGCGCCTTGTTTTATGTGTTGGCGCCATTTTCCGGACGCAGTGTGGACCGGCTGGCGGGGTACGGTTGGCCGCTGTTCTGGCTTGCGGTGCCATTGCTGGGCGCCGACATCATGAAGCGGCACGGCTACACTTCCCGATGGTTCTACGGACTGCACTTTCTATGCTGCTGGTATCCAGTGGTACTGAGAAGATTCGGCTTGAACTGGAACCCTTGGGCCATTATTTCGGCCATTCTTTGCGGCTACGCATTGGGATGGTTAATAACGGACTCGCGACATGCCTGCGCTTTCAATAATCACGGCCAGCTTCAATAGCGCGTCCGTCATCGAAACGGCGATTGATTCGGTACTCAATCAGTCGTTGAAGGATCTCGAATATCTGGTCGTTGACGGTGGCTCGACCGACGCGACCACGGCAATTGTTCGTGCACACGAAGCGAGATTCGACGGCCGTTTGCGCTGGCTGTCGGAGCAGGACCGCGGCATGTACGACGCACTCAACAAGGGCATCTGCCTTGCGACCGGCGACGTGATCGGCATCCTGAATGCCGATGACTTCCTGGCTACCGACCACATCCTGGGACAAATCGCCGCGGCCTTTGACGATCCGGATGTGGACTGCGTCTTTGGGAACATACGCTTCGTTCGTGATCCCGATCTGGGTCGGACAGTCCGCTACTACCGTGCCAAGCACTTCCGGCCCTGGATGTTGCGCTTCGGCTTCATGCCTCCGCACCCGAGCTTCTTCGCGCGCCGCGAGCTGTTCGAACGTTTCGGCGCCTACAAGACCGACTACCGCATCTCGGCCGACTACGAACTCCTGGTCCGCTTCCTCTGGGTCCACCGCCTGCGCTATCGCTACCTTGACCTAACGACGACGCGCATGCGGCTGGGCGGCGTCAGCACGCGGTCGCTCAAGAGCACCTATGTGCTGAACAGGGAGATCGTCAAGGCCTGCCGCGAGAACGGGATGTTCACAGCCCTGCCACTGCTCTTCTTCAAGTACCTCTTCAAGGTGTTCGAGCTGTTGAACACGAGCGAGAACGAGAATGCGGCGGATGGCGGGACAGTGGTGCGAGGGGACTGATGGAGCTACGGATTGCACGGATGGGGTGGTGGGGAGGCGTGGGAGCTACGGATTGCGCGGATTTCGCGGATAGGTGTGGTGAGGCGTGGGAGCTACGGATTGCGCGGATTTCGCGGATAGGTGTGGTGAGGCGTGGATAGGTTGCAGCGTGGCGCTTGGTTGAGTGGAGCCACATGGGATTGGTACTGATCACGGGGGCTTTTGGGTTCATCGGCACGAACCTCTCGGCGTGGCTCGCACGGAGAGGGCATCGGCTACTGGCGCTCGATGTTGTGCGGCGGTCGGGTACCCCGTATGCCGCAGCCCATACGTGGGACGAACTTGACAACCTGCCATGGGATTCTCTTGGCGCGGTTGTGCACCTGGCCGGCAAGGCTCACGACACGCGGCAGGCCGCCGAGCCGCAGGCGTACTTCGATGTGAATGTCGGGCTCACGCGACGCGTTTTTGACCGCTACCTCGCCTCGCGGGCCGGCGCCTTCATACTGTTCAGCTCGGTGAAGGCCGTGGCCGACCGTGTGGCCAGACCGCCGCTGACCGAGGACGTTGAACCGGCGCCCGGCACGCCTTACGGACAGAGCAAGCTGGAGGCCGAGACTTACCTGCGGAGCCGGCCCGGGGCCTCGGGACGGGCGCTCTACGTGCTGCGCCCCTGTATGGTCCATGGGCCGGGGAACAAGGGCAACCTGAACCTGCTATGGAGTGCCGTCCGGCGGGGCATGCCCTACCCGCTGGGGGCCTTCCCGTGCCTGCGCTCCATGACGGCCATCGAGAACCTCTGCGTCGTCGTTGAGCGGCTGATCGGCGGCGGCGTGGCGCCGGGTACCTACAATGTCTGCGACGACGATCCCGTGGACGTGGTGACAGTTGTGAGCCTGATGGCTGAATGCCTCGGCCGCCGACCCCGCGTGTTGCGGGTGAATCCTCGGCTCGTGCGCCTCGGCGCGGCACTGGGCGATCGGCTGCACCTGCCGCTGAACACGGAACGGCTGGCGAAGCTGACCGAACCGTACGTTGTCTCAAACGAGAGACTGCGGCACGCGCTCGGACTCTCCCACCTACCTGTAGCGGCGGAGGAAGGCCTGCGCCGCACGTTCCGTTCGTTCGTGGAAGATCACCGGAGATAGACCATGCTCCTCGACTTCGACCTGGACCGCTTCATACGCGAGCGCGTCACGCGCCGCGACACGAGCCTGATGGCGGAGGATCTGGCCCGCCACGAGGCCGAGTTGACAGACCGGACCGAGAAACGCCGTGTTCTCGTGATCGGGGGGGCCGGCACGATCGGTTCGTCCTACATCCGCGCCATCCTCAGGTTCCGAGTGGCGAAGCTCTGCGTCGTCGATACAAGCGAGAACGGGCTCGTCGAACTGGTGCGCGATCTGCGCAGCACGCCCGGTCTCCAGTTGCCCGACACCTTTGTCACGTACCCTGTGAGCTTCGGCGATCCGGTCTTCGAGAAGATACTCGCCCACCATGGCCCCTTCGACATCGTCGCGAACTTCGCCGCGCACAAGCACGTGCGCAGCGAGAAGGACATCTTCTCGATCGAGGCGATGGTCGAGAACAACGTGCTGCGCGCCGAGGGACTGCTTGAACGCCTCGCCGAACGCCCCCCCGAGCGCTTCTTCTGCGTGTCGACGGACAAGGCGGCCAATCCCGCTAACGTCATGGGCGCGACGAAGAAGTTGATGGAGGACCTGATCCTCGCCTATGCCGACCGAATGCCGGTGGCTACGGCGCGCTTCGCCAACGTGGCCTTCTCGAACGGTAGCCTGCCGCTCGCCTTCCTGGAGCGCCTTGCCAAGCGGCAGCCATGGAGCTGTCCGCTGAACATCCGACGGTTCTTCGTCTCGCCTCGCGAGGCCGGCGAGATTTGCCTGATCGCCTCGCTGCTCGGCAACCCGGGCGACATCCTGTTCCCCAAGCTGGACGAGAGCGAGATGCTCACGTTTGACGCCATCGCGCATAGTCTCTTGGAGACGCTGGGGATGCAGGCGGACCTCTGCGCAACCGAGGAGGAAGCCCGGGATCGTTGCCGCCGCATCACTTGGCCGCCCCGACGTTACCCCGTTCACTTTTTCCCGTCCGACACCTCCGGCGAGAAACCATACGAGGAGTTCTACACGGAAGGCGAGCGCCGTGTGATGGACCGCTTCGTCAATCTGGGCGTGATTCCCATGCAGGCGCGGCGCGAACTCGCCGACGTGCAGGCGACGCTCGCCCGACTGCGGGCGCTATTCGGCCGTGCGACGGCGACAAAAGCGGATGTGGTTGCCGCCTTGGCTGCTTACCTGCCGACGTTCGTCCACGTTGAGAGAGGGAGGAACTTGGATCAGCGCATGTGAGAGCTACGGATTGCGCGGATTTCGCGGATGAGGGGCGGGGGAGCTACGGATTGCGCGGATTTCGCGGATGAGGGGCGGGGGAGCTACGGATTGCGCGGATTTCGCGGATGAGGGGCGGGGGAGCTACGGATTGCGCGGATGGGGGTGAACGGTGGATTTGCTGCACGGCGAAGTGACGGAGCAGATCATAGGAGCTGCCTTTGAGGTGCACAAACACCTTGGTTATGGGTTCCTGGAAAAGGTGTATCAGCGCGCCATGATTGTCGAACTGGGGTTGAGGAAGCTCTCTGTTTCCTCGGAGCCCGACTCTGAGGTCTTCTTCAAGGGGGTACGTGTTGGTCACTATGCCGCAGATCTCATAGTGGAGGAGAGGGTTCTGGTGGAGATAAAGGTGGCAAGTGAACTGAACAACGCCGACATGGCGCAAGTAATTAACGAACTCCACGCTCTTCGACGTGAGGTTGGGTTGTTGGTCAATTTCGGGAGAAAAGGGGTGGAGTTCAGACGTGCGGTACATACCCAGGCGCCTGTCGCGCCTTCGAACGACCGCAAATAATCGGCAGGGCCATCGCGTCACCCGTTGCCACTGTGCCACAATCGTTTTATCCGCGAAATCCGTGCCATCCGTAGCTCTCATGCCATGATTCCATACCCCCCCATCAAGCGTCTCCTGGATGTCATTCTTGCGCTTGCCGCCATAGTGGCATTGTCGCCGGTCCTTGTTCTCGTCAGTATCCTTTTGCTCTGCACGGGTGAACACAAAGTGTTCTACTTGCAGGAGCGCGTGGGTTTGCACAATCGTCGCTTCGGCATCTGGAAGTTCGCTACCATGCTGAAGAACTCGCCGAATATGACTGGTGGGCTACACACGACCCGGCGCGATCCTCGCGTACTGCCGCTGGGCCGTTTCCTCCGCCTGACCAAGATCAACGAGTTGCCTCAACTCATCAACATACTAACAGGCGACATGTCAATCGTCGGGCCAAGGCCGTTGGTGGACAAGACGTTCGAGCCGTATCCTGACGAGATCAAGGCGCGCATCTACTGCATTCGGCCGGGACTGACCGGCATTGGCTCGATTGTCTTCCGGGACGAGGAACGTCTGCTCTCCGATTGCGGCGGTGATCCCCACACCTTCTATACACGCCACATCGCGCCGGCCAAGGGCGCACTGGAGCTGTGGTATCAGGAACATCTGTCGCTTGCGACCGATCTCAAGTTGATCTTCTTGACGGCGTGGGTCATTCTCTATCCCCGCAGCCGCCTGCTGTACCGCTGGTTCAAGAGTCTTCCGACAGCCGTGATGCCTGGGTTGGAGATGGGCTCGTGAGGTTCTGGATCAACACTCCGTTCGATACACTGCCGGACGAAGGCGGACGGCCGATGCGCTACTGGCTGCTCTGCCGCGCGCTGGTTGCGGCGGGGCACGAGGTGGTGCTCTGGTCCAGCGACTTCCACCATGTGACCAAGAGCCGCCGGACGCTGGTGCCAATCTATGAGTCGGAGCATTTTCAAGTGCGTCTGGTCCCAACCACCTACTACAAAGCCAATATAGGTCCACGCCGAGTCTACAGCCACTGGAACTATGCGCGTCGGTGGTTTAGACTGGCTCATCACGCCGTGGCCTCTGGGCACGTACGTACACCGGACTGCGTGCTTGTGAGTCTGCCGCCGCTGGACCTCTATGCGGCGGCGGCGCGGATGAGGGCGTGTTGGAAATGTCCGGTCATTGTGGACGTTCAGGACGCTTGGCCCGAGACCTTCTACCGTCTACTTCCGGCAGGCTGGCATGGATTGGCCCGACTACTGGCTGGGCCGGCGCGATACCTGGCTCGACGCGCCTATCAAGGGGCGGATGGGGTAACGGCGGTGTCAGAGAGGTACATTCGTTTGGCGCACGAGTATGGATGTCAATCCAGGGCGGAAGTGTTTCCCCTTGGATGTGAGCTGAAGCCAAGTGCAACGACTGCCGAGACGTGTAGAAGCATGAACCGCGACGCTGGGATTAGTCTCTGCTATGTGGGTAACCTTGGGCC
>JAQULY010000291.1 GCA_028718445.1 Kiritimatiellia bacterium | reverse complement strand
CGCGCAGGACGAACGGCCGGTCGGCTCTATATAGACATCGCACGGCGTCCGCCGTCACCGTGACCGTCTGCGTCACGGGGGAACCAAGGAGATTGGTGCCCTCAATCCGGAAACACGACCCGCCGACGCCCTGTGTTGTCACCGTCGCCTGTACATCCTTCCAGTAATTGGCGCGCTCCTGGCCCTCGATACCCCAGGAGACGACCGCCCGCCCGGTCCCGACCCAGACGGCACCTCTGGAATCCAGCGTCGTCTGAAGCAACGGATTCTTGATCGTGTGCCATGCCTTGACGTAGTTTGCCCCATTGAACAGGAAGGGCGCATCGGCAGGCTTGGCGGACGTTGTCTCGACACTTCCGCTCGCGGCGCATGCAAGCAGCGCAACGCCTACCGTCAATAGATTGATTCTCGGTCGTTTCTGCATGGTTTTCCTTTATGTAAACTGAGCTTGCCGATAGACCTAGAATGGTTCTGATTCATTCAGGAACAGGCAACGCGTTCTTCGCGCCGCCGCTCCGTCCGTCCGCTTCCGCCTTCAAAATCCCCCCGCCGGGGATCTCGAACACTCTCAAGGCATAGGGCTCAAGAGCGATCGGCCACGCTTTTCCTTCCCGAACGAGCGCCGGATAGCCGGCGGTGCGTTCTTTCGGTTTGCCTTTGGCGACCACACGCACGGTCCGCGGTTCCGCCGCCGTGTTGACGGCGTAAAACTAAGTTTTGCGCCCCACGGTAGCGCTGCGCACCGTGACGCCCGGACGCCCCTCCGAGAACACGGTCCTGTACTTGCCCAGCGGAAGGGTCCGGTAAGCCGCGGCAGACTCTCGGTACTGCTCGTCGTATCCCTGCGGCACGCAGCCGTCCACCCAGACATGGGAAATGTAAAGCGGCGTGCAGCGCGAAAGGATGACCGCAAAGTCCCGCATGCTCCCGCGGTTTCCCGTCAGCGCATAGCGGCACGACCAGACTTTGCTCGTGTACCAAGGCCGCTCCGGCGGATAGGGTCGGCTAAAAAACTCGTAGAAGTTGCGGCCGAGATAGGCGCCGACCCGATCGTTGCCCTCCAGAATGAAGTCGGTGCTCTTGTCCGTGTTCATCGCATTGAATCGAGCGAACTGGTCCGCCTTCAGCCTGATTCCGTTGATGCGCATCGTGCCGCCGTTCGCCTCGCCGAAGTAGTAGCCGGGCACGTAGTCGCCTCCGTTCGTCACCGCCAGGTGCGAGCCCATCTTACGCAGGATGTCCAGCATCGTCCAGTTGTTGGTCGAGGTTAGGTACGCCACGCCCGCGTTGTATCCGATCTCGCTGGCGTAGAACTCCATTCGCGGGCACTCCACCTTCATCGGGCCGGCCAGCGCGGAAAAGGCTTCGTCGATGATCTGGCAGCGGAAGTCCGCCCACGTCTCCTTGTGGTTGGCCAGTAGCCAGTGCCGCCGCTCCCTGAAACGCTTCTCGCCGCTGCCGGGAACCCGGATGCCAGTCCGCTTCTCGAACTCGGCGATGGTTCGATCGTCGTAGGTGAACAGCATGGAACTGTCGTCGTAGTTGTGTTCCGGACGCGGCTGCGTATGGAATACGGGGCCGAAATACGAGGGATACATGTAGCCCATGTTGAGACTGTTGATGTACATGACGCCCTTGACCGCCGGATAGTCCTTGTACACCCGGGCGACCTCGGCCGCCTGCTCTCCGAAAACCTGCCGCACCGCCGGGTGCAGCGGATTGGGCGCGCGCCCCTTCCCCCAGAGGATGTAGCTGTACCCCCCGTACCAGTTGATTTGCAGAGCGCTGTCCGCTCCCTGCGCGGCGTCGTAGCTGGTATAGCGATCGAGCAGCCGCACCGGGAAGGTGGGCAATGCGACGACCGAAGGCACGAGAGTCAGTCCGTTCTCCTCGAACATTCGCGCGAACACGGGCAGCGTGTCCGGCCGATGGCCTTGCGTGGCTGTCGAGGGATACTGGGCGTTGCCGTAGCGGCCCACGCCGCAAAACCAGGTGTTCTCCCCGCGGAAGCGCAGGTATTTCACCATCCGTTCGGCAGTGACATAATTCCACTTGTAACACTTGTTGTTGTGGTTGCCGGCGGGAACACCCTGCGCAACCATCTCGCCCTTGACGACCGCGACGGCCGCGAAGTTGCGCGTCGGATCGCGTTGCCATTCGTCGTAATGCCCGAATATCCGATCATTCGACAGATTCGGCGCGTCCACCATGGGAAGATCGTCCTCGATTTCAGACACGACCACGCGGCTCAGACGGATGGATCCCGAATTGAGATAGCTGTAGTTGTCGAACTGGATGATCGCGAAGTCGTCTCCCGGGTAGAACACCGTGCTGTAGGACTGCGTCTTGCCTGACAGCGGCGCCCCGTTTCCCGCGATGAAGCCGGAAGTAGCCGTGCAGAGGTAGTTCGCCTGGGGCCCCAGGTTGCGAGCCTTGGCGTAGTCCAGGACATCCTGGAGGGAGACTTTCCGCTTCCCATCCGAATCCGCCCGAGCCTTCCCGGAAAACGGATGCATGATCGAGACGCACACGAGCATATCGTCGATGTCGGGATACTCGATCGTCAGGAGGTGCGGCTTGTCGACCGCCAGGTTGTCGACCCGGAAGGCCATCCATTCGTGCCCGAGTTCTTCCGTCTGCCTGTCTGGTATCGCCTCGTACGCCAGGAACCTCCCCACTCCCGGTGCTTCGCCGGTCTTCACGTGTTGAGGACTGAGCGCGTAGAACTCGTGCTTCCCGTTGTCGTCGGCGCACTCGATCCGGTCCACCTCGCGCAACCGGAACGGCTGCTTCTCCAGCGGCCCGATCTTGCGCTGCTCGATCGGCCCGACCACCACGAACTCGCCGTCGCCCAGCTTCTGGCCGCCGTTCCACAGCTCCACGCGGTACGGACCCTGCGCGACCTCCTTGAGGACGACTTCGCACACACCGTTCGAGGCGATGGCCGGCGCCACGGTCTCCACAGTCGCTTCCGTCATGGCGTCCACGCACCGGATCTCCGGCGCCTGGCCGGCCAGGGTTTTGCGCGCGCCTTCACCGAGCGTCAGACGAAACGCCAGCTTCTCGCTGCGCTTGAATACCGGGGCGTCCTTCCCGATCGCCTCCACTTTGACGGGCGTCGGCGGTTCGATGAGCATCAGCTTCTTGCGGTCGAACGGACGGGTGACAACGGGTGCACTCTCCGGCGCCAGCGGCGCCAGCGCCGGATCCAGGGACTGGAAGGTGAAGTCGATGACGTGTCCGTTCCCTTGTTGAACCGAGCCCAACGCGAACGTGGCCGGCTCCCATGCCGTCCTGCAGGGCTGCATGATCAACGGGTTGCCGACCCCATAGGCCAGGCGCCCGCGGCGCTCCAGGTGGGTGTACTCGGTGAACTCGAAAAGCTCGAGATCGCTGTACGTGCCCCACAGCTCACCCTGGATGTCCCTGCCCTCCCGATCTTTCGAGCGGAACCAGTTAGCCTCGGGGGCGTTGGGGAACGAACCGGCCAGCGCGATCGGCGCGCTGGCTTCGTACCGGCAATGGATCGTGTCGCCGCTCACGGACAGGGTCATGGCGATCGCCACCTCCGTGCCGCCGAGCGTGACGCCTTTGACCGTGAACGACTCCTTGCAGTTCAGATTCCAGAACGCGCCTTGCTTCGCGTCGAAGTCCCAGTGCGCAGCCAAGCCCCGGCTCAGATCGCCGTCGGCGGGTGCGGGCGCGGCGCCTTCGGCCAGCGCCTTCACCTCCGCGGCGTTCAACCCGCGGCCATACAGCCGGAAGTCGTCCATCGCGGCGCGGCTGTCCGTGCCCAGCCGCAACGGACGCCCCTCCGCGAACTGGTCGCGAATCCGGACATCCTTGTCCTCCAGCCCGGCGCCGACTTCCCTGCCGCCGATAAAGACGCGCATGGCGGCGCCGTCGTAGGTGGCGGCCACGTGCTGCCAGGCGTTGGTTGTCAGCTTGATCTCCCGCGGGTTGTGGATGTGCCGCTTGCCGGCAATGTCGGTCAGCTCGAACCAGAGCGAACCGTCGGGACGGATGTCCAGGCTGTACAGATGGTCTTCGCCGAGGAAGTTCGGGTTTTTCGTATAGCCGTTCTCGACGATGAAGCCGTCGAGCGTCTCGGGCTTGACCCAGGCCGCGATGCTCATGGGCCCGGCGAACCGGTATTTGGCCGACGCGCCCAGGTCGATCGGAAAACGGTCGAATCGGAAGCCGTTGCCCGTCTTGCCGGGAACGATTGCGGACTCGTCCAGAACCGCGGTCGCGTTTTCGACTGCGGCGGTTTTCCAGAAGTCGCGCTCCATTCCTTGGAGGCGGAAAGAGAAAACCGACTGATCGGCGGCGTTCTTGATGGAGACCTTGCCCCGGGAATCCACGGTTGCCTGAATGAAGCTCTTCTTGAAGACGCGCCAATCCGCCGTGTAATCCTTTCCGTCGAACCCAGCGGTGTCTGCCGCGGCCGGTTCCGTCGGAATCATCATACTTGCCATTGCCATCACGGCGCTCACCATCGACAATTTGCCCATTTGCGCGACCCTCTTCATCTTGTCTTTCTGCCTATTCACTTTCCAAACCGTTCCGTATCGTCCTCGTCACGCAAATGCCGCGAGATCAGACGCCGCCTTTTATCTTTCCCTCGTTGTTCGCTACTTAGGGATGATAATCGTGCCCCAGCGGTCCTGGTGGAACCAGTCGGTGTCGGCGCGTTTCCAGGATGTCATTTCGTCTCCTGCTCGTTCGCCCGGATCTCCACGAGACGTCCGCCGGCGATTTCGAACACCCGCAGGGCATAAGGCTCGAGGGCGATCGGCCACTCCTTCCCTTCGCGCGCCAGTGCCGGATAGCCGGCGGTGCGTTCCTTCAGTTCGCCCTCAACCGTCACGTTCACCGTTCGCGGTTTTGAATCCGTGTTGACCGCATAGAAATACGTCTTTCCCGTTTTGGCGTCGCGCGTGTTCCGGACCGTGATTCCCGGATAGCCTTCGCTGAACACGGTGTCGTATTTGCCCAGGGGAATGGTTCTGTAGGCGGCGCCAAATTCACGAAACTGCTCGTCATGTCCCTGCGGGACGCCTCCATCCACCCAGTAGTGACTGATATAAAGCGGCGTACAACGGGACAGGATGACCGCGTAGTCCACCATGCTGCCGCGGTTGCCGGCCAGAAGATAACGACAATGTCCGCCCGCTGTTCCGTACCAGGGACGTTCCGGCGGAAACATCTTCGCCGGGTTCTCTTCAAACTGGCGTTCCATGTAAACCCCCATGTTTTCGCTCCGATCGAGCAGAGGCGCAACGCTTTCGTCGAAATTGATCCCATTAAACCGGACCAAATCGTCGGGAGAAAACTTGCAGCTCGCTCCCAGCCGATGGCCGAACATTTCATTGAAGCTATACCCGATCACGCAGGCGCCGGATTGTTGAGGGGCGGCCACGCCGGCGCCCGATTCCTTTAACACATCCAGGTAGGACGCGTATTTCTTTTCATAGACGTAGACTTGCGCGGGGGTTTGTTCGCCTTCGGCCGTATACATATTCATGCGCGGGGCCGCTTCCTTGACCGCTTTGCCCAAAGCCGCCCAGCTATCCGCAATCCCCTGACACCGGAAATCGGTCCAGGCTTTCTTCTGGTTTTTCAACAGCCATTCCCGGCGCTTGGGAAAACGTCTTGGATCGTCGTTGCTTACAGGCACATTGATGCCGGTGCGTTTTTCGAACAACCCCATCGTGTAATCGTCATATGTGGAAAAGTAGTTCACATTCTCATAATTCAGCCCCGGCCCCGGTTTGACATACAAGTGCGGCGCAAAATAAGAAGGCAGCACAACACCGGTACCCGCGGAGGATATATACATGACGCCCTTGACCGCGGGATAATCCCTATAGCGCTCGGCAAGCTCCCTGGCCAGGCCGACCATTTCTTTACGTACCTCGGGATGGAGCGGATTTACCGCCCGCCCCCTGCCCCACATGGGATAAGTAAGGTACCCATCGCCCGATACCTGCAGAATGGTATCCGCTCCGCGTGTCGCCACGTCATAATGTGTGTAACGGTCCCGCAACCGGAGAGGGAAGGTCGATATAAAAGCCGTTGTGGGCACCAACGTGAGGTCGTTCTCCTCAAAGACCCGCGCGTACAAGGCGGTCAGGTCAATGTCGTTTGCTCCGGACTGGGCATATTGTGAATTATATTGGGCGGCCCCTCCGTAACGGACTGCGCCGGCGAACAAGGTGTTTTCGCCCCGGAAACGCATATACTTCACCATTCGCTCCGCGGCTTGATAGTACCATTTGTAGTGTTTTCCCTGCTGAATCCAGCCACTCGCGCTCATTTCACCGATGGCCATGGCCGTCGGATTAAAACTGCTGGTCTGTATCGCTTGATAACTTTCCGTATAGTGCCCGAAAATCCGGTCATTGGAAAGGTTGGACGACTCCAGCATGGGAATGTCATTGGTGATTTCATGAACGCTGATACGGCAAAGGCGGATGGGGCTGGAGCGCATATAGCCGTAGTTGTCGAAATGCACGACCCCCCAGTCATCCCCCGGATAAAACACGGCGCTTACTGACTGTTTTTTGCCGGTAATCGGCAGGCCGTTGCCGGTTATGAAGCCCGATACCAGGGGGGGCTGCGATTTTCTGTTGCGATGATTAGGTAATTTGCCGCTTTCAAGAGTGAATTTGTACAAAGCCGCGGGAGTGATTATCCGTTTGCCGTTGTCGTCTTTGGGCAAATCGGGCGGAAGAAAGAAATTATCCAAAAAGCTAATGCCGACCATCGCGTCGCCGACATCCGGATATTCCACGACCAGCAGGTGCGGCTTGTCGGGGGTCAGATTGTCGATCCGGTAAGATACCCATTCATGATCGCCGCCGACTCCGGCTCCGGTCAACGGCGCGTCATTCACCAGGAATTTCCCGATTCCAGGCGCTTCAACAATCTTATCGTAAGTGGGGTTGAGCGAGTAATACCGATTCTTGTCGTTGGCGGCGACGCATTCGATCCGGTCCACCTCGCGCAGCTGGAAGACGTCTTTGTCCAGCGGCCCGATTTTGCGTTGCTCAACAGGGCCAACCACCACGAATTCGGTCTCTCCCCTCTCCTTCCCCTCGCTCCATAACTCGAGACGGTACGGCCCTTGTTTAACCGGACCGATGTCCATCTCGCAAGAAGCGCCCTTGA
>JAQULY010000290.1 GCA_028718445.1 Kiritimatiellia bacterium | reverse complement strand
AGGTCGTCAAGCCGGGCACGCGCGAACCGGACGCGGCCACCGCCACCCGCATCAATGTGGAATGCTTCCATCGCGGACTGCTGATGTTCGCGCCGGTGGGCGTGGGCGGCGAATGCCTCAAGATCATCCCGCCGCTCATGATCCCCGAAGAGATGCTGGCCGAGTCGCTGCAGGTCTTCGAAGAGGCGTGCGACGCCGTGCTGGGGTAGCCGGCGCGTGAGCCAGCCTCGACGGCGGTGTGAAATGCCCACAAAACGCGCGAAAAGGCGCGAAGGGGGGGGACACTGCCGCATCACAGGCGTACCGTGGCGTCCAGCAGCGACCGCAAACCGGTGAAGCGTTGCACGCGGCGAGTGACCGCGCGCAGGAAGACCTCGCGGCTGCACCACAACTCGAGCTCGCGCCGCGTGCGGGTGATGGCGGTGTAAAGCAACTCGCGCGTCAGCACCGGCGTGTCGCGGTCCGGCAGTAGTACCAGCACGCGGTCGAACTCGGAGCCCTGGGCCTTGTGCACGGTCATGGCAAACGCGGTCTCATGCTCCGGTAACAACCGACACGGCAGCTTGCGGTAGGACGCGCCCTCGGCCGCGGCCGCTTCCGGCTGGAAGAAGACTGCCAGTTCGCCAGCCGGTTGAGATGGTTCCGCCGGCAACACGATGCCGACGTCACCGTTGAACAGGCGCGTCGCGTAGTCGTTGCGCGTCACCATTACCACGCGGTGACTGTAAAACTCGCCGCGCGGCCGCAAGGGATGCGCCTCGGCTCGCGCCAAAAGCTGCTCTATCAACACGTTCACAGCCTCCACGCCGCACGGGCCGCGGCGCAGTGCGCACAGCACTCGAAAGGCCGCGAGCGCGCGAAAGGCCTGCTCGGGCGTCGTGGCTGCCAGCAGACCGTCGAAACCGTTCATGATGGAAGCGGAGAAGGCTGAAGAGGGAAGACTGAAGACTGAAGACTGAAGGCTGAAGGCTGAAGGCTGGAGACTGAAGGGGGAAGAGGGGGAGGCGGCGCGGAGGGCGAGTTGCCAGGCGGATTCCGCGTCCGCGGTCCCGCCGGCCAGGTGGATCGCGTCGCTGAGACGGGCAACCGCGCTCTCCGGCGGGAAACGCCTGCTGACCGTCAGTCGCGCAACGCATGGCGCCAGAACACGCGATTCGCAGATCTCCGCCAGCACGCTGCCGGGCTTGACGGACGCCAGTTGACGCACATCGCCCAGCAGCACCAGGCGCGTGCGCGGTCCGATCGCGGCCAGCAACCGGGCCGCCATGGGCAGGTCCAGCATACTGGCCTCGTCAACAATCACCACATCTGCCGGTAACGGATTGGCGGCATGGTAGCGCACCTCCCGCGAATGCGGCCTGCAACCGAGCAGGCGATCGAGCGTTCCGGCCGGTTCCACGATCGCGCTCATGCTTTCGGCGCCGCCGGTTGCCGCCCGCGCCTGCCGGATGCTGTCGTCCAGCCGGGCGGCGGCCTTGCCCGTCGGCGCCGCCAGTCGCACGCGCAGCGCGCCCCCGGCCGGAGGCGGCAGGCAGGCCAGCAACGACAGTATGTGCGCGGCCACGTGCGTCTTGCCGGTTCCAGGACCGCCGGTGACGATCGTGAGGCGCCGCGTCAGCGTCATGCGCGCCGCCCGCCGCTGGTCTTCGTCGTCCAGCCGGGAGGCGAGTTCGCGTTCGCACGCGGCGGTCGGTTCGCCGGTCTCGGACTGAGCCAGATCGCGCAGCCGCTCCGCCACGCCGCGCTCATACTCGTACATGCACCGCAGGTAGAGCCGTGCGCCATCGAGGATGAAAGGCTTGTTCTCGCCGGGCGCGCCCAGCAACGGCTGCCAGCCCGCGAAGGTCTCCGGTCCCGCCGCCCCCGCCGCGATCGGCTCGCACCAACTCTCCAGTTCCGGGGGCAGAGCCACAGGCTCGAATTCGTCCGCGTCCGCGCTCCTCAAGGCGGTCAACCAGGAGAGCGCCAAGGCGCTCAGGTCCAGACATACGTGTTGCTCGCCGACGGCCCGGCTGGCCAGCGCCAGCGCCAGCGCTCCTTCCGGAGAAGCCGCGGCATCCACGCCATGGGTACGGGCCAGCGACTCCATCAAGTGCACGTCGAGCGCGCGCAGGATGCCGGCGGCGCGCAGCGTTTCGAGCGCTTCCATCCATGGACGTGCCGACGGCTTCACTTTAGCTCCTCCGGCATCAGGAACCTCGCCAGGGCATCCAGGCAGGCCGCGGACGGACAATCGTGGAAGATGCCACCTCCGCCGCCGTCCACGCCGCGGAGGAACAGGTAGAATATGCCGCCGAAGTGTTGCGTGTGCCGGTAGCCGCGCAAGGTCTGGCGCAGGAAGCCCTGCACCGCCACGGCGTAGATCAGATACTGCAGGTAGTAGGCATGCGTCGCCATCTCGCGCGCCAGGCCGGGTGCGCGGAAGCTCTCGCGCCTTCCGTCGAGGCGGTTCGATTTCCAGTCCACGATATAGAAGCGGCCGTCGTGTTCGAAGAGCAGGTCAATCGCGCCGGTCATGAAGCCCAGCGGCAACGCGCGATCGGCTTGCGCCAGGCTCGCGAGGAACGATTCGTTGCGCGCGCTGGTGCGCCAATGGCGATCCAGGATCCCGGCCAGCGCGCGCAGTTCGCGTGACGGGTCGCGCCGTTGCAGCGGGAACTGGAAGTCCAACTCGGCGCGTCGCGCCGCGAGCGGCACGCCGCCCAACGTGAAACCGGCGCCGTCGCACGGCAGCGGCGCCTCCAGCACGCGCGCGACCATGGCGTGCACGGCGGCGCGCCGGCGGAGCCGCAGCGATTCGTCGCGGGCGTCGCAGAGGTTGAAGCGATCGAGCGTCTCGTCAATTGTCCGGGCGCGCGCGGCGGCGTCGGCCTGGAAGTCGAGAGTTTCGAAAAGACCGTGCCAGCAGTCGCCGGTCCTGGCGCCGCCGGGAAAGAGGAAGATGTCGTCGGTCGGCGACTCGACCGGCGCGCGCGTCTCGTCGTCGGCATCCACGTCGCGGGCGGCGGCGCCGGCCTCGACGCGGTCGTGGGGCGTCAGTGATGTGAAACTGGCGTGGCCGTGGCGCTTGTCCACGAGCGCCCGGCCGTCGCGGTACGGACCGGCGAGATCGGCCGGCGGCAGCGCCTGGAAGCGCGGCGCATCGTCGGTGTCGGTCCCTGAACGCGTTACTTCGACGATGGCCGACGCCGGCGGCGGGTCGGCGGACCGGCGCCAGGCGTCCCACCGGCTCGTCAGCATGCCCAACGCGTAGTCGTCAGCTTCGCCGGCGCCGTCCACCGCCAGCAGATAGGCGCGGTTGACGGCGCGCGTCAGCGCCACGTAGATCAGGCGCACGTTCTCTTCGAGCCGTTCCTGCTCCGCCCGCGCCCGCGCCGTGCGGTCGAGGTCGAGGATACGGTCGAAGCCGCGCGCCGCCGGCGCCTCGTCGTGGTAGGCAATGTAGGCCGAGCGGACCTGCTGCCGGGCCGGACGGCGCCAGAGCGTCGGCACGAAGACCACGGGAAACTCCAGCCCCTTGGACTTGAAGACGGTCATGATCCTGACGGCCTCGTCGTCGCTGGCGGGACGGCGCTTGAAGGCTTCGTCGGCATCGCGCGCAGCTTCGTCGCATTGGCGCGCACACCAGCGCAGCAGCGCCTCGGGGGCGAAGCGGTTTCGGACGGCCGCGCCATGCGCCAGCTCGACAAGCTGACGGATCGAGGCCAGGCGCTCCTCGGGCGCCGTGCCGCCGGAGCGAGCCACGTGCGCGAAGAGACCGGCGCTCCCGGCCAGCAGGTCGAAGGCCTCGACAAACGAATGCTGGCGCCAGCACGCGCCCGCCGTGCGGAAACGATCGAGCCAACCGTCGAGACTGTCGAACCGCCGCAAGTCCGCGCGGCTGCATGGCAGCAGCCCGGCGCAGAGCGCGGCGCGCAGCGCGCGCATGTCGCCGGGCGCGAGCATGGCTTGCATCAGCAATAGCAGGTCGCGCGCTTCGGCGGTGTCGAAGACATTGTCCTGTGCCTGACGGACGGCATTCACGCCGCGGCCGGCCAGCTCATCCCGGTACATCGCGGCTTCGCTGTGGGTGCAGACGAGGATGGCGATGTCCGAGGGGTGCAAGCGGCGGCCGCGCAGATGCAGCCCCTCGTCGTTCAGCAACCGCACGACTTCGCCGGCCACATCGCGGCACATCCGCCGGGCGATCGCGCTGCGTTCGCCGGGCATGGCCGCATCCTCGGCGGCATAACGCCAGAGTTTCAGCGGCTGGGGATCGGTCTCCGGCCGTGTGCAATCGGTCAGGCGCCTGGCGGGGTCCAGATCGCCGGCCGCCACGGCGCTGTAGGCGATCTGGCTGGTGGCGAAGACGGGCGCGTCCGGGCAGTCGTGGAAGAACTCGTTAACGGCCGCGACCATGGCCGCCTCGGAGCGGTAGTTGGTGCGCAGCGCAAAGCGGTGCGTCTCGGGAATCTGTCCGCGGGCGCCGTAGTAGGCGAAGATGTCTCCGCCGCGGAAGCCATAGATGGCTTGCTTGGGGTCGCCCACGAAAAGCAGCGGCAGCGTGCCTTCCAGGAAGATACGGCGGAAGGATTCGTACTGCACCGGATCGGTATCCTGGAACTCGTCCACCAGCGCCGCCTGGAATTCCGCACGCAGCACCGTCAGCAGGCGCGCGCCGGCGTGTCCGTCGCGCAGCGCATCGCGCACCCGCAGCAGCATGGCGTCGTAGGTGATGGCGCCGCGGTCGCGCACGCGCTGCTGCAACTGGTCGCGCAGTTCGCCGGCGACGCTGGCCATGCGCGCTTGGATGCCCTTCAGCGCCGCCGCGCAGCCGGCCTCGGCGCCGGGTAGCCGTTCGGCGAGGCCGATCTTGTCCTTGCTGTGGCGTCCGCCGGGCCGCAACCAGGAGGGCTTGGTGCTGCCTTCGAGTCCCTTGATGACCGTTTCCGCGCAACGCCGTAATGCGTAGAGGGTGAGGACCACGCCGCCGCGCGACCGCGGCGTCGCCTCCCGCAGCGCCTCCTCGATGGCGCGGGAGACCGCGTTGGTGGCTTCCGCCGTGGGCATGGCCTTCAGGCCAGCGGCGACGGCGTCGGCGAAGGTTCGCTCCGCCGCGGACGCCAGTTCCGCGCTCAAGCTGGGCCGCAGCAGGGCATCGGGGCGGGCGGCGGCTTCGCGCGTCAGCAGGATCAGTTCGGCGGCGTCCTTGAAGGGTAGTCCGGCGGCGCCGTCGGGCGTATAGGCATGGCGACGCCACCAGTCGCGGCAGAGGTCGGCAACCAGTTCGTCCGCGACGGGAATGAGTTCGGCATCGGGATCGTGTCCGCACTCGAAGGCGTAGCGTTCCAGCACGCGGTTGCAGAAGCCGTGAATGGTGAAGATGGCGGCGCTGTCGAAATCCATCAAGGCCAGCCGCACCCGGCGGCGCTGTTCGGCGGCGACATCGGCCGGCGTGGCGCCACCATCCGGCGTCGTCAGCGGCAACCGCAGGATCTGGCCGATACGGTCGTGCTGGACGGCATCCGGCGGCGCCGTTAGCGGACCGCCGGCGGAGAGGCATCGGTCGCAGCAGGCGAGGATGTCGCGCAGCCGCGCGCGCAGCTCCTGGGTGGCGGCCTCGGTAAAGGTGACGGTCAGGATGCTCTGGACGCGCAGTCCCTCCGTCACGACCAGACGCAGGTAGACGTTCTGGATGTTGTAGGTCTTGCCGGTCCCGGCGCTGGCCTCAACCAGCACGCCGCCTCGGAGGTCCAGGCTCGGGTCGGCGATGGCTGTGGCGAAATCGGTCATGACTCCCGGACGCTCGTGTCAACCGTCGCCTGGATCGAACGATCGTCTGGTTGAGGATTCGAGGACATGAGCAGCACCTTTAGAAACAGCGTCACACACCCAACTGTGTGTTGTCAATTCCGTTGACAACCGCTCAGATAGCGCGGGTCGGTGGACGACTACGGCGACGAGTATCGAGATTGATCCGCGCGGGTTTGGTGTGCGATAAGGGGGCGTGAACGAAGAACAACTCGTTGACCGGCTTCGCCGGGTCGAAAATCTGTATGCCGGTGCCGCGACTGCCGGGGAGCGCGAAGCGGCTGCGAGCGCGGCCGAACGCATCCGCGGACGGCTGAAGGATCTACAGGTTAGCGATCCGCCGATCGAGCGGAGTTTCCGGCTGCCGGATGTCTGGTCGCGACGGTTACTGGTGGCGTTGATGCGCCGCTACGGAATTCGACCGTACCGGTACGCGGGGCAGAGGCATACCACCGTAATGGCCCAGGTGTCCCGGGGATTCGTCGAGCTGACGTTGTGGCCCGAGTTTCTGGAACTGGACGGGGTGCTGAGGCGCTATCTGGAAGAAACAACCGAACGAGTGATCCGGGAAGGTCTGGATGCGGACACGTCGGAGGCAGAGGTGCGGAACGCGTTGCCCGGCGGGGTTTCACCGGGCTGATCACCGGCAATTCTGCCTGGCCGCCATCTGCCGGCGGCGCGCTGAAGTGTGCCCTAAATGTGCTGGTATGAGCCGTTCTCGCGCCGCCTGCTATCCCGCCGACCGCACTCGTCGGGGGTGCGGTCTGCTGATCGGACCGATCGGACGGATTGGACCGATCAGTCAGATGTTGACGACGCCTTTGCATTCAGGGTAGGCGGTGCAACCCCAGAATTGTTTGCCTTCGTTTTTGCCGGTTCTGGCGGTGCGCAGGGCCATGGGCTTGCCGCACTGCGGACAAGGGGGAATGGTTTCCGGCGCCCCGGCGCGATTCGCGGCGCGTTTGACCAGGCGGGCAGTGGCCAGTTGTTCGCTGTAGCCCCCGCCTTCGATGAACTGCGCTTCCAGTGCCTCGATTTGCTGGTCAAGCAGGTAGTTGGCCTGGTGGACCAGGCAGATCAGGGCATTGGCGCGCACGGCGGGATCGGTGTTCTCAAGCCAAGAGGCGTAGGTGGCATAACGCCGGTCGTCCGCGGTGCGGGTGAGAGCTTGGGGCGAGGGATTGGACGGATCGGACGGATCGGACCGATCATCGACAGAATGGTGCCGCCCGATGTTACGCACGGCCATGGCTTCGGCGGCGTCGGGGTGCCACTGCGGCAATCGGCGGTGACGCAGGAAGTCCTCGTAGTCGAGCCGGAGTTCCTCCAGGCTGGAGCGGGCGACATTGACCAGCCGCAGCTCGGTCTGGGAAGACGTGGCGGCGGCGCGGCTGCCCTCGGCGAT
>JAQULY010000289.1 GCA_028718445.1 Kiritimatiellia bacterium | reverse complement strand
GTTGTGAGCAAGCAACCGGATGGATCACGCGCACTCAAGAAACTTGATTCAGCACCAGGACTGTGACCATCGAACCACGGCCTGCTGCCTATCGCCGCTAGCGCGGCTCAGGCAGAGGCCGGGCGTTAGCCCTCAAAAGGAGACAATATGAAAACAAATGAACTATCGACATGCTTTTGTACTGATGATGTGGACGCATGCCGTGAATTTTATACGCGATATTTTTCAGCAAAAGCCATTTTCGATTGTGGCTGGTATGTCAACCTCTGCATTGACAAAAATGGCCCCACCATTCAATTCATGCAACCACAAGAAAGCATGCCAACTTTTGGTGGTGCAGGCGTGGTGCTAAATTTCAAAGTTGATGATGTTGATGCGGAATATTCGAGACTGACTGAATCTGGTCTAAAAATAGCTATGCCCTTGGAAGATCACCCTTGGGGAGATAGAGGGTTTTCGGTTATAGATCCTATCGGTAACTCTGTTTACATTTACTCAGACCGTGAACCTACAGATGAATTTAGGCAATACTACAAGGGCTAACAAGGCAAATGCACTCGGACAGCAAAAAGCGCCGCTCCTTCGTCGCTCTGCTTTTTGCTGCCGGTGATCTACGGCGTTGGCTGAGAAGACCATGAACAGATACGTGGCATTGCTTCTGGCAATCGGCATCGCCGGCGTCGCCGTGGTCGTATGTGAAACAACTGGCCGCGGCATTGCGCCCGAGCGAAACAGGAACCATCAACAGCGGGGCGTGTAGGGGAATGTCGGAATGATCGTCCTCATACCACTCGAGTTGGCCAAGCGTCAGGAACAACAGGTTGGTCCCTTGTTCCTCTATGGCCGTTCGCGCGTCGCGTTCCATTTTAACCAGCCGCTTGGCCAGAGCATCTGAGGGCAGGGTTGTCTGCAGTTGGCTGTCGGAGTGCCGTCCATTCGCGGCCGTTTGACCGTCATCATCACCTTCGTCTTCGGACTGGGCGTCTCCAGAGGCAGAACCCGACATCGGAGTGAAGGCAACCGATCTAGACCTATCAACGAGCCGATCGTGCACTTGTGCCGATAACTCGTTGACAATCTTGAGAGTGCGGGAGGACTTGGCATCCGGTCGGAGGGAAAGGGCACGATTGCGGAAGGAAAGGTCCAGCAACTCGTTCCGCGCTTGCTCCAATGCTTTCGCGAAACCGTCCGCTTCTTGACTGGAACTGTCCAGATTCATGTCCGACATGGTAGTTCGGTTATCCCTTACAATCAAACTAATGTGAGTTTTGCGGCTATGCTCACGGCTGTGACGTAGGCTTCTGATATACCGCGTCGGAATGCCTGCGGCTATCAAACAATCCCCCCAAAAACGGCGTGAGCACTTTCACGCTCCTGTCCGGATCGGGCTGAAGACTGGCGCCACGACCTGCTCATCGGTCAACGCGCGGGCATAAACTGCTGTTTTCTCGGGCCGCGGGGGCGGGTCATCCGGACGTCGGCGATCTTCCCGATCCACTCGGCGTTTTGGCAGCAACGCGCGCATCGGCCTGACGTGGCACGGATTGCCGGTCGCGGGTCCAGAGTGATGCAATCGGCCACGCCTTCAATCCCGGTCCGAAGGGCAAGGGGGTGTCTCCGCCATATAAAACGACGCCACCCGCCCAGGCCTCACCGCTCAACGCGGCCAGGGACTTGAGTCCGTTCAGATCCTCCCCGCGCAGGGTTGCCGCGGCCTTCACTTCCACGCCAACGACACGCCCGCGACTGTCTTCCAGCACGAGATCCACCTCCTGGCCCGTTGCCAGCCGGAAGTGACTGGCCTGCACGAGGAACGGCGCCCAGGTTGCCTGACGCATGATTTCGTCTACCACGAAGGTCTCGACCAGCCGCCCCCAGTGGGTGGGATGGCCGGCCAGCCGGGTGGCATCGATCCCCAGCAGGTGACTGGCCAGTCCCGTGTCGGTCACATGCAGTTTGGGCGCCTTGGTGAACCGCTTGCCGGGGTTGCGCGACCAGGCCGGCAGCAGCCGGATCAAGAACGTGGCCTGCAGCAGCGCGAGATAGCGCTTGAGCGTGTTATGGGCGATGCCCGCGTCGCGCGAGAGTTCGGCGACGTTGAGTAGGCCCGCCGTGCGTGTCGCCAGCAGCGACAGCAGGCGAGGCATCTCCGTCAGTCCTTCGATGTTCGCCAGGTCGCGCACATCCCGCTGCAGGATTGCGGTCAGGTAGGCGCCGAACCAGGCCGCCCGCCGGGCGGGATCGCCGCGTGCCAGCGCCTCGGGATAGCCTCCGGCCACGATCCGCCCGGTCAGATTTTCGTCGCCTGTTACATGCCGCGCCGGAATGGCCGGGCCTTCTGCCGCAAAGAGGCCTGGCAACACATTGACACCCTCGCCCGCGACCTCGGTCTGGGCCAGCGGCTCTAACGTGAGGATTTCCATGCGGCCGGCCAGCGACTCGGAAAGCTTGGGCAGCAACAGCACATTGGCCGAGCCGGTGAGCAGAAAGCGCCCCGGACGACGGTTTCGGTCCACCTCTTGCTTGATGGCGGGGAAGAGGGCCGGAACATGCTGGACTTCGTCCACGATCAGCAGTTCAGCGGGCTGTCGCACAAAGCCGACCGGATCAGCGACGGCGGCGGCCAGCGTCGCGGCATCGTCCAGCGTACGATAGACCGTGTTCGGGCGGTCGGCGGCCAGTTCCTGCACCAGCGTAGTCTTGCCGCTCTGGCGGGCGCCATTTATCAGCACCACCGGCGTATCCGACAGCGCCGCTGTCACCTTGCCCCTTAGACCGCGCGTGTACATGGCAGCAATTATGCCATAGCGTGGCAAATTTACAACAGCATCTTGGCTATTTACGTGTACACTCGAGCTGTTCATTGTGGCACCCAGTGTTGAGTCTTCAGACCTTCAATGGGTGGCAACTCTCGTAGTTTAGGGACGGACGCAGATTTCTGAACCTATAGGTTGACAATCCGCCGCTCCGGTGACGTGGCTCCTCGCTACTCCAGCACGGCCACGCCCCAGTTCTCCGGCATATAGGTGAGACCGGCGCGCCACTTGAGGCTGCGCTGCCAGGCCATGCCGTCCGGCGTCCCCCAGTCCACCACGAAGTTCCAGCCGAGCCGAGTGCCTTTCGCGGGCTTATACCCCCCGAGGGAACTCCAGGGAAGACGCGCTTCGATCACGTAGCCCTGTCCCGGCTGCACCTTGACCGCCACCTTGGCGTCGGGAAGGTACATGCCCTTCGGGCCGCCGGAGGTCAGAATCCAGCAGTCCGCGCGGCCATCCACGTCGGGCCCCAGGGCGAGCTGGAAGTCGTACGGCGACCACTTGGCATGGTAGATGTGCTCCTCCTGGCGCGTGCAGAGACAAAACTCCACCTGGTCGGCGCCCCAGCGCATGTCCTCCTTCTGCTTGCTGACCGCCGGCGTACTGTCCAGGATGCGGAAGGCCAGGTAGAGCGCCTCGTCATCCCACTGCGCCCAGCAGGTGGCCTGAGGGTCCCCCTCCTCCGGCAAGGGCGCGGGAGCGTTGAGGGTGGGCTGAAGCAGCCCCCACTCGATGCCGCCGAGGTCGCCGTCGATCGTCACGGGGCCGACGCGCTGAAGCACCCGCATCGGCGGCGGACCGGACTCCCCTTCCACGCGGATGCCGACGGCCGGCTCCTTCAGTTGCACCTGACCGCGGAACCGCGCCACGCTGTCCAGACCTTCCACCACGAAACGGGACATGCGGAAGGTGAGGTTCGGCGACGTATAGGCGTAGACCTTGCCGGTCTTCGGGTGCCGGAAGACGCAATGCCCGAACGTCTCCCCAATGTTCAGGTATTCCTCGGGCACATCATCGCCCAGCCGCCCGACCCAGAGGCCATCGTCCGTGAAAACCTCGATAGTGCCTTCCGTGTTCCCCACAAACAGAAAGCCATCCAGCCAGCCCGCCATGTCCAGGGGCATGAACAGCATCCCCGGCTTCTTGAAGCCCTTCTGCTTGCTGCCGGCGATCCACTGCAACTTCCCTTCCGGGGAATACTTGCGGACATCAACCCGGCGCAGCGAGGCATATCCGGAATAGCCGGTTGATTCGCTGACATAGATGTTGCCGGCTGGATCGGTAATGATCCCGCTCAGCGCGCTCGGTCCATCTTCTCCCGGGGTGACCACCGTCTTGGCCTGCGCCCAATGGTAACGCGGATTCCCCTGGTCATCGAGCCCCTCGAACGGCACTGTCATCACCGTCGCGCCTTCAATCAGATAAAGGTTCCCGGCCTCGTCGGCCCAGTTGTCGTGGTAATTGAAGGCGCTCGGCCAGGTCCCCTCTTCGTATTCCGCCTTCTGGTAGCGTCCGTCGCGGTTTGCGTCGCGCCACACCCAGGCGTTGGTGCAGGCCTGTTGCTCGAAGCCCTTGGCAGCGCTGACGCGATAGGGGCCCCGGCCCAGCCTGGCGCGGGGAATGAGTTCGTCGTTCTCGATCTCAAACACCACTGTTCCCATGATGACAAAGGTTCTGCCGCCCAGTTGGCGGAAGAGCAAGGGGCTCATGCCGGTCAGCGGCCCCAACTTGGTGATGGCCACGGGCCACTGACGGGTCAACTCCCACGTGCGGTTGGCGTGATCCACCCGGTATTCGACCAGATGGCCGCCCAGTTCGTAGATCAGGTCAGGATCGAGGGAGTTGAAGCTGACACGGGTGAACATGCGGGCCACCAGCTCGCGCTGCATCTTCCACTGCGCGTCCAGCGCCAATGCCCTGTTGTTGCCATAGTCGGCGACCCACACGGCGCCATCGCGGCCGGCGCTGATGCCGAGCGGAACAGCCAGCTTGTCCGGCGCCATGCGGCCTCCGGTCAGAATGCCGCCCTTGCAGCCGAAGGTCGCCTTTTGTTGGCCGTTCTTGTCAAAGACCTTGACCTGCTGCGCGGTGCCGAGGTCCGTCACCAACACATCGCCGTTGGCCGCCACATCCACGCCAAAGGGATCCTCAAGCCCAGCGGCTACCACGCCAAGGTCCTTGCCGTCTAGGGAGAAGCGGCGCACCGTTTGCTCCGAGACCACATGCAGAACGCCGCGCGCGGCGCCGGCGATCCCGACCGGTCGCTTGACAGGAAAGGAGAGGAGTTCCGTTCCCTTCTCCGCGTCGAAAATCGCCACGCGATCCTCGTAGTAGAGCGGAACATAAAGCCGGCCCTTGGCGGCATCCAGACTGCGCACTCCGACGCTGCCGGTGGGAGGAATGCCCTCCTCCGCGTACCAGGAGGCCGTCTCGTTCTTCAAGATGGATCGCGGCTTGTTGACCGCCAGCGTCGGCGCGAAGTCGTAGTCCTGGATCGTTCCGTCCGCGAGGCGGAAACGGACAATGCTCTCGCGGATGAGCCGTTCACCGGTCTTCGGGTCCTTCTCGTTGGTCACCGTCGTGACCACGTAGACCCACTCTCCATCGCTGGCCAGGGCGTACAGCAATCCGGGGCCCGGGTCGCAGCGGGTGCAGGACCAGGCTACATGGCCGTCGGCCTTTATCTTCTGCAGCGTGCGCGCGCCTTCGCCAAAGGTCGAAAGGGTCAGGCAACCGCCGTCGGGCTGTGCCTCAACGTCGATGTATTTGCCGTTGCGGTACTGTAGTCCGTCGTCTCCCGGCGATGGGCTGTTGTTGCCAACCTTGCCGTCGAACACGCCACGGATGCCGGACACGGCGCCGCGCAGTTCGTAATCGCCGACCGGCAGCGGCCGGCCGTCGTCATCGCGTCCGTCCCAGAAGGCGGTGTGCGGCCCGGCCGGCAGCTTCGCGCCGACCAGGAGCTGCCGCTTCAGGACACCGTCCGAGCCATACAACCCCAACGTGACCTTTCCGGCGCGCGGGATTTCGCACTTCACCTCGACCTTCATCTCGGTCTCGACCGGCGGCTCTGCGCCGGCCACCGTTCCCGTCGAGGCCAGGTGCCGCAGTTCCCAATCCTTGAGCTGGCGGTTCCATACGGTGAAGTCGGCCACGAGGCCGTGGGGCCCCATGGTTTTGGGGTGGGAGATGTAGCTGACCGGCTCCAGGTCGCCCTTGAAGCTGTAAGGAACCGGGCCGTGGCTCGAATGCGTGGAATAGCCGTTGACCAGGAAGTCGGCTTGTTGGCCATCCCAGACCAGGGCGACTTGCCGCCAGCCGGATTTCACCACGCCGCCATCGCGTCCGCCGACGCCAGGGAAGTGGAAAGTGCTAGGCGAAAACGCCACGGCGCCCGAATCGCCCGTGTGGAAGAGCAGCCCCGGCGGCGAATCCTCGCGGTTGGCGAACCACACCGTGATCGCGCCGCCTTCCGTCGGGAATGCGTTCGTGGTCGGCAGCGTCAGGCAGTCGCCGGCACGGTCGGCCGGCAACGTACCGGTGGGAATGTAGGAGGAAGCTCCCCGCGGCCAGCGCAGGACCGGCTCCAACTGCACGGCGTCCACGACGTAGTCACCGCTCCGTGAAAAAGCAAACCCGCAGAGGAACTTCGTGCCCGGCGTGCCGGTCGCCCCAAACCAGCCTCCCACCCGGTGCCAGCCGGCGTCCCCCAACTTGGTCGAAGTCGGATTGTTGACCGGGGTCTGGCCGCCTTCGGCAGGCCCGGCGACGGCCGTCACCTCGCCGGCCTCCAGCAGCTTGCCATCGGCGCGACGCACGGCGGCGCTCAGGTAGTACTCGTTCCAGGGAGCGCGCAGCGTCAGTTCGAGGGGCGCGTGAACGACGATGCGTCCCGGTCCCGTCACGGACAGCCCCCACGCGCCGTGAAGGCCCGCGTCCTGGGTCCGCTGCGTCTTTGCTTGCTCGGCGCGCCACGCCGGATCCGCCTCCTCGAAGGAGGAATTCAGCAGCAGATTCTTCGATCGCCCTTCCAGCAGCAGGCCGACGCTGTTCGTGCCGGGCCGGCCGGGCAAGGCCTCGAACCGCGGCACATTCGGGCCGACGTCGAGGAATTTCCCAGATTGTGCTTCCAGAAACGTGGCTCCCGAAGCGCGGCTGAACGACAGCGTCGCGCCCTGGGTGTCCAGCGTTCCGTTGAACGACGCGGTCACCAGCGGCTGCGCGGGGGCAGTCTCGTCGGCCCGCGCAATGGACGCGCCCACGGCGGCAAAACCGGCGACGGCCAACGCCCAAGCGACTTCTGACACTCTCATAGCGGCCCGATTTCTCTGCATGTCTGTTCCCATAGTCTCCTTGTTCCTTTCAGGTTCTGCATGGGCAGACCCCAAA
>JAQULY010000288.1 GCA_028718445.1 Kiritimatiellia bacterium | reverse complement strand
AACGGCCCCGCCAGTGCTGATCGGAATGGGCCCCTGAGAATGGGCTCATAGGTTCGTCTTGACCACTGGGATGCCAGTGAAGCGTAAGAGACCATGCGGAACCACATCAGTCTGACTGCCATACAAATGCACACTGGCCACCGTGCAATGTCTGTATGGCTGGTACCACATGCCGTTCGACGAATGGTTCCCTCACATGACCAGCAGGGTGAACCAGACCCTGACGTGATGTTGACGTGAAGGAGACCGTGAGAAAGAAGATTCTAGAAAACGAACACGGCGCGTGTTTCCCGGACAAACCGTATTTTCCGATGTACCTGGGTAATGGCGTGGACGCGATGCTGGTGAACGTCACGGGATCGGGCAATCCCTGGTCGTTGGCGTTCGCTGGCCGATTCATGCAGGCCGTCGGCTGGTACAAGTGCGATCGGCGGACGCATCGGAATAACAAGCTTGTATATGGGGTCATGCTTCCCCTTCTGGACTTCACAAGCCATGCGATCCTCAATGGCGATACGGCCGTTCCGCGTGACACCGAGCAAGTCTTCGACCCGCGGAAAGCCACGTTGACCACCATCTACTCCCAGGTGGACAACCAGACCCTCGCGCGGATGCGCGTTCGCGTCACAACGTTTCTGACAGCCGATCATGTGCTGGTCGAGCGCTACGAGATCCTGGAGGCGCCTCCGTGCGGCGTGCCGCTCAGGTTCACGGTTCAATCGCCGCCGCATCACCATTTGAACCTGAGCAGAAACGTCGTCTACCCGGATCGAAAGACGATGGCCGTTGACGCGGACGAGACCTGTCTGCGGTATGACTTCGCGTATGACGAAGAGCGTCTGCATGGACGGGCCCTGTGTTGGACGGACGCCGCCATCGCTTCCGCCCGGATTGTGGATGAAGACGATACCGGTGAGTGGCAGTGTGTGCGCGGCGAGATCCAGACGCGCGCCCTGCACGCGGGCGATGCCGTTGTTCGTTACCTTGCCGTCCTCGACTGCGTTGATGACCCTGACTACCAGGCCGCGCTGGATCGGCTGATGGAGTCATGGCGTGCGAACGGCTATGCCCTTGTGCGCGCGAAACACGAAGAGGACTGGGATGGATACTTCGGGAGATCGAGCATCGAGATTCCGCGCCCGGACCTGCAGCACCTGTACGAGGTGAGTCGCTATGTCATCCGCGCCAATCACCATCCGCGCCTCGGATATCAGCCTGTGGGAAACCTGCCGTACCTTTGGGGCGGCGCGATGTTCTGGGACGCAAGCTTCGCGCTGAGCGCCTTCCTCGGCTGCGGCCACCGCGAGGAAGCGTTCCGCATGATCGCGTTTCTACGGAGCCTGCTGCCGCAGGCCCGAGCGCTTGCACGAAGATTGTCGGCCGCGGGCGCCAGGCTCGAATGGACCACCGGAACACGCGATTTCACGCCATATCCCGACACGGTTACACAGTTCCACAACAACAGCGTGTGGGCTCACGCCGTCTACCAGTGCTACGCGTACACGGGCGATCGGGCGTTCCTGGCGGACGCAATCGATCTGATGGAGGAACTGCTCGTCTTCATGGTCGACCGTTGCGTTGTCGGGCACGGCGATTACCTGGTCATGGGCGAGTGCGAGGGCATTGACGAATCCGTGAGTCAACCGAAGGTGAACGACACCTGGACCTGCGCCGTTACGCTCAAGGCGCTGGAGGAGTATCGCTGCGCCTGCGCAGTGCTGGAACGGCCTTCCAGGATCGAGGATCTCGACCGGATCATTGAGGGACTTGCTCGCGGCCTGGACGCCAACGTCGACCGGGACGGCGTCCTGCAGGGGTTCGCCGGCGGCAAGCTTCCGCACTGGGGATGTCTCGTCTTCGATCTCTTTCCCGAGCACCCGGCCCTGGAACCCACCGTGCGGGAAATGATGAAGAATCGCGACGCCGAGATGGATGTCTACAACTTCCATGCCGTGACGCGCTATGCCGAGAAGGGTTTTCCGTGGGCCCAGTACTGGGCTGTGCGGATCCTGTCGCGCACAGGGAATCCCCAGGCGAGTGCGTTGCTGGATAACGCCGCGGAAAGCGTCGGCTACTTCGGCTCCATTCCGGAGCGCGTCTGGTACCACGGAGAATTCGTGAACGAGTGGTTCTCAACCGGATCGGCGGCCATGGTGTGGGCGGTGCACGGCCTGTTGGCCAACGTGACCGGCGGCGAGTTGCGTCTGCTGAGCGGCGCGGCGCATGCATGGAAGGACGTTGCCTTCTCGGGCATCCATGCGGGAAGCGGAATCGTTGTTTCCGCCAAGGTCTTGGGCGGCGAAATCGAAGCGTTGAGCATTGAGAACAAAATGGCGCGGGAGCAAATGTTGCGCTTGAGGCTGGGAGAAGAGCTGATCGGCGATGGCCTGACGCTTCAGCCCGGAGCGAACCGGTTGAGTGCGGGGGGTCGGCTTGTTGATTAGCTTTGGTTACAGACGGAAGTGATCCGGGATGATAATAGAGGACAGAACATGATTTACGGACGAAATCTAATCGTCATGACGGCCCTGTTTACAGGCGCAGTCTCAGTCCACGCAGGAACCTTCGAGATTTCCCTGCCGAATGACGCCGTTGTCCGGGGAACAGCTCCCACCGGCACAACCTGGGTGTCCGATGGCAGTCTTGAGATTGCGCTTCCCATCAGCCCGGACCGGGAACTGGAAATCCGAGGGCGTTCCGGAAAGAGCGCCAAGGGCTTTGAGATCGCGTTCCAGGGCGCCGGCAAGCCCGCCGGTATCCGACTGGCCGCACAGGACGCCGGCTTCAAGATCGAAAAAAAGATCGGCGGGGAGGGCGCCGACAAGCCCGCCGTCTTCACTGGCCCCGATGCCTGTCTGAGTGTGCAGGGGAATCTGCGTCACTTCATCCGCCCGAATCTCAGGTTCTACGGAAGCGAGGAGCAGGAGACCCTGATGACCGGATGGGACGCCCTGCCGTCCGCCGGTCAACACACGTTTACGCTGCTCCTCCGGTTCGGAACTCCCCGGGTGGAGCTCTGGGTGGACGGCCGATACGCCGGCGAGCCGGCGGACGCGGCGACGAATGTCGTGTTGCGTCTGGCCGAAGGCGCCGCGCTGGAATCGGCCCGGTGGCGTAAGCCGGACCCCCGCGGGTTCCTTTGCGTGGATCTCGGGAGCTACGCCCGGCCCGGCGTGTTCAGCAATGCCGTCGCCTCCATTTCGACCGGCCGGCATGAATTCGACCGGGTTCCCATGAGGGTCGCCGCTCCCGCGCAGAACGTTGACGTCGGCGCCTCGCGTCTGCTGATTGATCAGGGGCAGATGCTGGAAGATCCCTATTACGAACGCTCCGCGTTCGACGGGCTCCGGGAAAACCTCCTCTTCTCGGTGCCGAGGAGGCAATACGCCTACGCGCACCTGCTGTGCGCCCTGGAAGATGACCCCGTCAAGTCCCGGAAGCTGAACGTCCGCCTCACGCGCTACTGCCGCGGCGGCCGCGGCGACGCCTTTGCCGACACGCTTGTGGAGTTCCCCGCGTCGGGAGAAGCGTTACCCCAAACCATCCATCAGGTTGGCACGCTCGACCTGACTAACCAGGGCGTGAAAATGCCTGTACCGCTGTACCTGGTGCGTGTGCCCCTCAAGATCGGCGCGATCCAGGATTTGCTGGCGGATGATACAAAGGGGTGGTGGGGGAACGGAAACTATTTCGATCTTGAACTGACCGGCGAAATGGAAAATCTGGACGACCAGGAGTGGGGACTTTTCCCCTCAAATCAAGGATTTGCCTCCACACGGTTCAAACCCGGGAAGCAGCCCAACGCGGTCCACGTGTTCGGCCTGACGCTGGAGGAATCGCCCGTCACGATGCTGTGCCGCACCCGGCAGGCCGGAAACGTGTTCTACGCTTCCGAAGAACCGGGGTACGAGATTCATCTGTGCAACAACACCGCTGTGCCGCAGAGGCTGGACCTGCGCTGGGCGATGACGGACTTCTTCGGGAAGGAACAGAAACAGAACCGGAAAATCGCGCTTCCGGCCGGGGCGACGAACAAAGTCATTTTTGTGCCACTGTCGGTTCCCGACGTGGGCTGGTACGGCATCCGCTTTTCGCTTTGCGACAAGGACGGACGCGAGTGGGTGCGGCATCCGAACAGTTTTGCGGTGCTACCGCCGGACACGCGTCAGGCGGGCTACGAATCGCCTTACGGGACTTGGTGGTTCGTCGGCGTGCATGGACAACCACGCGAAGCGGAACCTGTCGGCCCGCTCTTCCTCCGTGCCGGTTTGCGCCGTCTCGTCATGGACTGGCAGATCCACAGCGAGGCGACGCTGGCGCCCTACAAGTGCACGCTCTCCAACGTGCGCTATCTGTACCGGCATTACCATGTTGACTTTGATCAGTGGTTTTCCCTCATGACCAACACCCTGGAACAGACACTGGTCCGGTTTCCCCACTGCAATCTGGCCCTCATCTTCCACGAGGACTTCGGCCCCAACGAAGCCCGGGGGCCGGAATGGTTCCCGTTTCCGCCGGAATTGACCGGCGGGACGCCGCCGAGGATGAACGCGGCGCAGGAAAAGATTTTCCAGGAGCATTTTTGGAAGAAAGCCACTGGATTGACCGAGTACTACCGCAAGAATCACCCCGGGATCAAATTGATCTTCGGCAATACCGGCTGGTCGGGCCACCTGATCGCGGAGTTCCTCCGCCGGGGATACCCCCGTGAAAACATCGACTACTTTGGGATCGAGATGAATGGACAAACGTGCATGCCCGAAAAGCTTTTTGAGGGCACCATGCTCGGCGGATCGTTGCTTGCCAGGGAGACGGCAGGCAAGTTCGGCTACGACGACGTGCCGATCGCGGGTTGTCCGGAATGGAGTTTCCGATCGAGTGACCGGCTGGGATATACGACCCATGCCGAATGGCTGATGCGCGACTGTCTGAGCGCACTCGTCTTCGGTTCGCCGCTGATCACCCCGTTCTTGATCTGTGACCAGGGGAACTCCTACTACCACTCCGCCTGGGGCGGCGGCAACTCTTTCATGACGCGCAATCCGCTGCTCCAGCCCAAACCAGCCTACGTGGCCATGGCCACGCTGACCCGGGTGCTTGACCGGGCAACGTACAAAAAGGCCGTGCCCACCGGCTCAACCTCGCTGCACATCGTGGAGTTCGACACGTCCGGCGGCCGGGTCTATGCGCTCTGGACTCTGCGCGGCGAACGCGAGGTCACGCTTCGCTTCGCCAGCAAGACGAAGCTCACATCCATTGACATCATGGGGCGCGAGCGCAAGCTCGCGAATGCCGGCCGGCAATTGCGCCTGCCGGTCGGAACGGGCGTGACGTATCTCAAGTCGGAGTCGGAGATCGTGGAAGCGATCCCCGGTAAGCCCAAGTTCCCGGAAGACCCCGTTCCGGAGAACGCGGTGGTGGTCGCCCCCATGGACGCTCCCGCCGGCTGGAGAATGGCAGAAGAGAAAGACGCGCGGTTGGAGCGATCCGAGAAATACATGCCCTTTCAGACGCTGGGGCGGGCGGAGCTCAAACGCGTGGACGATCCGGCAAAGGGCGCATGCGTCGAACTCACGCTGATTCCCAGCAATGGTCTGCCGGACATTGTGTCGGAGTATGTGTTCCTGAAACTGAAGGAACCGGTTGCCATTCCCGGCGAGCCGACGGCGCTGGGCGTCTGGGTGAAAGGGAACTCAAGCTGGGGCCGGGTGATGTGGGAATTCGAGGACGCCAAGGGCGAGACCTGGCTCTCCTGCGGACGCGATGACTGGGGCTGCGACATCCTGGACTGGCCGGGCAACATCTCCATCAATTTCGACGGCTGGAATTTCCTGAAGCTCAACCTGCCCGTCCCGATTCCGGCAGGCAGGGAACCGGCCACATGGCTGCGCCCGCAGTGGTTCAATTCCGACGGCGATTTGCGGGTGGATTTCCCGATCAAGCTCACCGGTCTTGTGGTGGCGATGAACGCTGAGACGCCCTATCTGGACCGTATGGTTCCTGTCAGGGATCTGAGTATCCGGTTGAAGGCAGTCTCGGCAATATTTACTTGTTGCCGGCGGCCAGGCCGTTCTGCGTCATGTACCGGTAACTCTTTTCGATGGCCTCGAACATGTCGCAATTGCAGAAATCCAACTCGACGATGATACTACCCACTTGTTCAGGCAGATTGGCCACCAAGCTCTTGATATCCAGCTCGCCGCAGCCCAGGGGGCGCAAGTCGATTTTGCGTTCGAGAGTGCCGTTGGTTACCTTGAGGTCCGCTTGCGGCTGTTTCAGAATCCCGTCCTTGATGTGGACCAGGATGGTGCGATCGGCGAACAGCTTCAGCATGGCCAGGGCGTCTTCGGCGCCGAAATTTGTCGACCAGAAGCAGTCCATCTGGAATTTTACTTTGGGACAAAGCGCGGCGTAGATTTGATACTTGATTTGACCATCCAGCCGGTCAAACTCAAAATAGTGATTGTGCTGGAAAAGCGTAAAACCGTTACGTTCCAGAATCTCCTGCATGGCATTGGTTTCGTCCGCCGTGCGTTTGATTGCGTCGCGGTCCTTGAATTGTTCCGGCCCGTAGCCGCAAACGATCTTGTCGAGACCGAGAATATCGGCGAGTTCCATGACTTCGCCCAGGTTGTATGAGCGGGCCCATGGCGAATGCGACGAACACAGTCTGAGCCCCAGGTCGGCAATAACCTTCTTGAATTCACGGGGCCGTAGATTCCAGAAGCCAGCCGGTTCCACAGCCTGGTATCCGATCTTGGCTACCCTCCGAAGTACGCCGATAAAATCTTTCTGGGCGAGTTCGCGCAAGGAATAGAGCTGCACTGCCAACGGCTTGAGCATGACGACGTTTCTCCATGAGATGATTACAGATTATTGATTGCAGACGGACGGAAACGGAGCCTTGTATTGGGCATGAGTATAGACAACCGGGGGCCGCGGCGCAATTACCCAAATAGTGCAACATGCCGCACTGGCAACACTTCGGCAGCCCCCGGTCGCACAACACACGACAAAATTGCCGACCTTCGTCGCGACGTGTTAATCTGAAAGCGTAATGCCGCGTTGATGGCAATACGGTCACGCAGGAGCGCATGTAGATGGACCGATGGCTGCAAATCACACGCAGGGAGATTGACGACTGGCAGGAGATCGCCGCCGTCGAGGGATTGCGTCCCGAGTTCGTGTTCGTGCACATAGACAAG
>JAQULY010000287.1 GCA_028718445.1 Kiritimatiellia bacterium | reverse complement strand
AATCGTCTGGGCGAACTCTGGTGGTACACGGTGCTGTTGTTGGTGGCGCAGCGATTCGGCGACGTCATCAACGCCTTCATCGGCCTGTGGCTGGTGCCGCGTTACGTGCCGCAGAGCGAGCTGGGAGCGTTGTTGCCGTTGACCAAGGTGGGCAATGCGCTGGCCCTTCCGCTGTCCATTCTTGTGGTCGTTTTCACCAAGTATGTCAACATCTTTGCAGTGCGCGGCGAAGTCGGCAAGGTTAAGAGCCTGTTGCGCGACGCGTTTATCCTGACAACCGTCTGCTTTCTCGCCACGGTGCTGTACGCGCGGCTGCTCATGCCATGGGCGTTCGTGCGCATGCGCGTTGCCGACGGACACCTCGGCATGCTGGTTGTGGCCTCCGGCGTCCTGGCGATCGTGTCGACCTTCTTCACCAACGCTTTGCAGGCTCTCAAACGGTTCAGGCGCATAACCGTCATAGGTGTCACGAGCGCGCCAATACGGCTGATCACCTTGCTTGTGGCGATGCCAATCAGGGCTATCACCGGGTATTTCGCCGGACTCGTTGTCCCGACGATCTATGGCATCGGCGCGGCGTTGTACGGCCTCAAGGACATTCTTTTCAACAAGTCCATCAGACCGCAGCCATATCTGCGTCAGCACGGACGCGAGATGCTGAAGTTCGGCATGCCTCTACTTGTCATCAGCATCATTGGCATGCCGCAAGGACTGGTAGAGTCCTTCGTGATCCGTCATCGCCTGCCTGACATCGAGTCCGCGGCCTATTACATGATATCCCGCCTCGCCGAGATTGGCGCTTTCGTCGGTGCCAGCATGACCTTTGTGTTGTTTCCACTTGCGTCCGAAAGTCATGAAAGGGGAGACCACTCGCAGAAACTGATCCTGCACAGCATGGGTGGAACCTTGGCTGTGGGCGCGGTGCTAACGCTCGTTTTCTGGACGTTCGGCGGGAGTATCCTCGGCGCGACCGCGGCATGGCGCCCGTATGTCGGCTACGTTCGGCAACTGACAACACTCACGGCGATCATCGTGATAGGCAGTGCGACGCAGTGTTTCGTTTCGCATGAGATCGCCCAGGCGCGGTTCGGCTTCTACTGGTTAGCCGGCATCCTGGGGCTATTTGAGAGTCTGCTGCTTTACGGCGTGACCGGCTTCGAGTTCTTCGCGCCATGGGTTCCCCGTTCCTGGGTGGACTGGGTTGCGGCCCTTCGACCCGCTCGACTGAACTTCGTCCTGGGAATCAAGCTGCTGGGCGCCATTTTGTTCATCGTCTCCGCAACGATCTTACTGTCGCTGCGGAGAGCCGGCAGGTCACATCGCGCTTTGCGGGACGGCAAGTCGTGAACATCGTCGTTTGGCTCAATTGGCTTGGGATCGGCGGCACCGAAAAGGCGGCTCTGATATGGGCTGGCCTGCTGGCGCAGCGCGGTCACCGGGTAAGTGTGCTGTCGCTTGCCTCAGGACCGCGCGCCGCGGCCTTTGAGCGGGCCGGGATACAAGTGCGTGTGGTCGAGTGTTCGGCCAAGGCCGTCGCCAACGCCCTGAACAAGTTGCGGCCGGATGTCATCCATGCGCATGTCCCGGGCTATCCGCATGCAGGCGATGTCCTTGGCGCCGCGCTGGGGGCCACACCACTCTGTCCCGTGGTGCAGACCAACGTCTTCGGACGGCTGGACAATCCGACCGAAGCGACATGGACGTATTTCCGTCTGTTCGTATCCTGGACCAGTTGCGTGCAGGCCGCGGAACGCGCCGGGCGCAGACTGGACCGCGCTTTCTTTCGCAGGCAAAGCGTCGCGGTTAACCCGCTCCCCGATCCGGTGCAGCCCGACCGGAGCAGCGTGGCGGCTTTCCGCGCTCGCTTGCACCTGGGGCACGACGACATTCTCTTCGGACGACTGGCTCGTCCGGACCCGTACAAATGGGACGATTCCATGCTGATGTCCGCCTTCGATCGGGCCTCGCGCAAAGACACGCGCCTTCGTCTCCTGCTGCGCGAGCCCCCGCCCGCCATGACCGAGGCCTTTCGCCGCAGGCGTAATGCCGACAAGTACAGGATCCTTGCGGCCACGGACAGCCCTGAAGAGCTTCATGCCACCATCGGCGCGCTTGACGTGCTGGTAAACGCCTCGGCCATCGGCGAGAGTTTCGGGTATGCCATCGCCGAGGCCATGCAGCTCGGCAAGCCGGTAATCGCCAATTTGACTCCCTGGCAGGACATGGCGCAGGTGGAGCTCGTACGTCAGGGCGAATGCGGGCTGCTGGTGGGGACATCGTCTTCCTTGTGCCGCGCGATGCTATTGTTGGCGCGTCACCCTGAGCTGCGTTTCCGATTGGGTGAGCAGTCCCGTCGGCATATCGCCCAATTGGCTGACCAGCACACTTCCACGTCGCGTCTGGAGGCTTGCCTGCAAGCCGCCATCCAAGGCCGCGACAACCCCTATCTGGCAACTGACGTCGCCACGGCCTGCCAGAGCGCCAATTACTTGCGGGAACACAATTGGGGCCACTCCGCACACGAGCGCACGGTGCTGCGCGGTCGCTATGCACTTTCGCGTCTGCGGAGCTACGCCGCCAAACATCTGAGCGAAGAGTATAGATGTCGTCTGCGAGCCGTATTTGCGAGGTTTCACGCTTGAGCCGGCGTGTCCGCCAAACGGCTATATGGGAGCACTTGAGAGATGAGCGAAGTCAGTCGAACGCGTGCCGGCATGATGAAAGTTGCCGTGGGCCTTCGTGCCCTCGTCCCACGGATTATCCGGCGCGCTTGCCACCGGGTGGGTTTTTTCCTTGGCGCGGACTTGGATATCGAGCCGCAATTCGTTGACATGTGGCGATCCTTGCGCCTGCTAGCCGCACGGGGCTACAAACCGCACTTTTGCATTGATGCCGGCGCCTACCATGGCGATTGGACGCGCAAGTTCAAGGCGCTATTCCCGGAATGCGCCGTGCTCATGGTCGAAGCTCAAGGCAGCAAGGCAAGTCGCTTGGCCGCCGTGGCCGCGGAATACGCGAAAGACGTCTCGCTGGTGGCCGGACTTCTCGGCGCGGAAGACGGTTTGCGGGTCGTCTTCGCGGAGATGGAGACCGGCAGTTCCGTATACGTCGAAAACAGCAACGTCTCCCACCGAGACACGGAAATGGAGACTCACCGGCTCGATTCAGTGTTGCTGGAACAACATTGTCCGCCCGTGGACTTCCTGAAACTTGACGTTCAGGGCTATGAGCTGGAGGTGTTGAAAGGCGCACCGCGGTGTCTCGCACAGACGCAATTCGTGCTTCTGGAGGCGTCGCTGGTGGCTATCAACAGGGGCTGTCCGCTCATGGCTGAGGTGGTTGCCTTCATGGAGGCAGGGGGATTCAAGCTCTACGATGTGTGCGGAATCTCACGCCGGTCCGATGGTGTCCTCTGGCAAATGGACTTGCTGTTCGTGCGTGCCGATTCTCAGTGGTTGCCGTGTCCCGAACTGACTGTCACCAAATGATGCGGGTTTGGAGTCCTGAACGATATGCGCGCAATCCGAGCCAAGGCCGTTGACCTGCCGGCACAGTACATCGAAGTTTTACTGTCCATGGTCAGGGAGATATGCGACATCGAATGGGTAGACGCGGATCCCGATTTCGTCTTCCATTCCGCCTATGGCCACGACATCCTGCGATATGAGGGCGTGCGCATCTGCTGGCTTGGCGAGAATGTCGTGCCCGACTTCAATATCAGCGACTATGCGATCGGGTTCAGCCGTCTCGATTTCGGCGCTCGTTACAGGCGCCTACCCCTATACCGCTGGTATCCCGAATACGAATATCTGTCCGACGGCGACCGCACCGTTCGCACCGTAACCGCGGCCAACGCCCTGGCCGGACGAACCCGGTTCTGTACCATGGTGGTGTCAAACAGCAACAATCGCGATGGCTTCTTGCGAGAGGTTTGCGACGCGCTTGATTGTTACCGGCGCGTGGACTCAGGCGGACGTTGGCGCAACAACATCGGCGGAGCCGTCGGCGACAAGCAAGCCTTTCTCCGCCAGGGCAAGTTCACGCTCGCATTCGAGAACGCTTCCACACCGGGCTACGTCACCGAGAAGATCATGCAGGCTTTCGCCGCGCACACCGTGCCGATCTACTGGGGCGCTCCCGATATTGACCAGGACTTCAATCCGGCTGCATTCGTGAACTGCCATGACTTCGCTTCGGTCGCGGAACTGGTCAGTTTTGTCGAGCACCTCGACCGCGATGACGATGCCTACACCAGGATGCTGCTCCAGCCGTGCTTCCGCGACGGGGTGGAGCCCGCCTGTCTGGCCAGAGCCGGCATCGTCGCATGGCTGGCCTCGATTTTCGAACAGCCTCGCGACGCCGCCTATCGCCGCAATCGTTCCTACTGGGGAAAACGGTACAACCGGGAATTGGAGATCGCCTTCTTCCAGCCATGGCTGCAGGCGTTAAAGCTTTCCCGCCGGCGGGTACTGTCCGCGCTTGGGCGGAGAAAAGAGGCGTCATGAACATCATGGATGGGAGGGCTTTCGCTCATGGCTAACCGTCTGGCGCTGCTGCTTTCGGCAACGATCAATCCTCGCGGCATGCGGTGGCTGAAGAGGCAGGACCCGGCCAAACGCGAGTCCGATTACGCCTCCGCGCTTTCTTTCTGGCGTCGCCAGCGACTGCCGGTTGTATATTGCGAAAACAGCGGCACGAGGTCTCAGGCAATTGAGGCGCAGGCGCGGGAGGATGGCCGCACTGAGATCCTTGTGTTCGACGATCCGCTGCACGATCCCCAACGCGGAAAGGGATACGGCGAGATGCACATTTTCGCGCATGCGCTCGCGCACTCGCGTCTGCTGGCGGACGCTGACCTGATCATCAAGGTCACGGGGCGCTACCGTATTCCCAACTTCTGTGCTTTCGTTGAACCGTTCAGACGGGCCGACGCCGATATTCTGATAAACCTGGAGCGGTTTCTGACATGGGCGGACACCCGTTTCCTGGCTTTCCGACCCTCGTTCTTCCGCGACTACGTCGCGCCGCAAGCTGATGCCGTTGACGACGCCACCGGCAATGGGTTCGAACCGGTCTGGGCGCGCGCGGTGCATCGTTGCCTGGCGGCCGGAGGCAGTTGGCGGCCGTTGCCGGAGTTCCCGGTCATCGCCGGCGTCTACGGCACCGAGGACCGGCCTTACCTCTACCCGTGGCGATGGGTGCTCTTCCGGAAGGCGCTCTGCCGTGCCGGAATCCGCTACCTGCGCGGCTAGCATATCAACGCTAGATGGCGGCCCGATCGACGGGATCAACATGATCGCGCGCGCCAACCAGCGACCCAACCATCCAGTACAGCGGCGATATAGCGTCTATCCACAGGTTGGTCGGGTAATAGGACTGCGAAGGAACGGCCATGCGCCACGCCCTCAGCAGGGCCAGACTACACCGGTAGTGACCGGAAGCGATAATGCGCAGTATCTTCCGAAGCGCGGGCCGGTCCTCCATCGCGGCCCATGAATCGCGCCCCGTGCCATAGGCCACGCGCAGAAAGTAGCGCGGAGTGCACTTGTCGGGGCGCACGAAATGGTAGGCCTTGATGTCGGGCACATAGCCTAACCGGTATCCGGCGCGCAGCATGCGCACCTGTGCATTGGTTTCCTCCCAATGGCAAATGCGTGCGCCACGCTTGCCGAGAATACTGGACGGAAAACCGCCCACGGCCCGCAGTGGCGCCTTCCTGTAGGCCGAGTTGCAGCCGATGAAGTAATACGGTCCTTTCGGAATACTGCAAGCCGTCGCGGAGATGAAGTCGCTGTCGCCGTAATCTTTGCGGTACCATTTGGGCAAATCGCCGTAGGGCTTCGGAATCACATGGCCGCCGAAGGCATCGAAACGATCGCGCCCGATCTCCGCCATGACACGTTCCAACCAGTCGGGAAAAGGTTCCGAGTCGTCGTCCAGTTCGGCCAACCATTCCGTTGTGGCCGAACTCTCGACGATAGTCCGGTTGCGCGCGTATCCGACACCCCGTCTATGCTCCTGAGCTATGACGAGGTGCGGCAGGCGAGAGCGGAATGTTGCCAACATATCGAGTGTATTGTCCGTCGAATTGTTGTCCGCCACGACCACCTCGAAACGGTCGGCCGGAATCGTCTGGCGGGTCAGCGCTTCCAGGCAGGCGCGAAGCATTTCTGCCCGGTTGTACGAGGTAATGCCGATGCTTATCAGAAGATTGCCCATGTCTAGTCCTGGTTGCGCGGCAGTATCATGTTGCGGTATACCTCGACGTGCGCTTGAACAATGGCCGTCATGTCGAAGTTCCGTGACGCATTGCTTCTGGCGGCGGCACGAACGCCAGCGCGTTCATCGGCCGTCAGACTGAAAGCCCATTCCAGCCCGCCGGCAAGATTTTCGCCAGACCATCCGTCAGCCAGATAGCCGGTCTCGCCATGCCGGACGATGTCGCTGACTCCCGTACCCGCAAAGGCCACCACCGGAACGCCGCAACTCTGAGCCTCCGCGGCGAACAAGCCAAAAGACTCGATCAGCGAGGGGACAACCACCACGTCCGCCGTGTTGTATGCCTGGCACATGGCCTGCGGGGAGTTCAGGAATCCGAGTTCATGAACCGTCCAGCCGGGTGCGCTCGGCATCGGCAAACGGCCGCGGCCAACGGTGGCTATGCAGACGCGGTCGGCTGCCCGCCGTTGCTGCCAGACGGTCAGGGCTGAAATCAGTTCGCGGCCGCCCTTCCAGGGAGAACTCGGCGAGAAGGCGCCCGCGACAACCACAAAGGCGTTCTGGTCCATGCCCAGCAGGGCGCGTGCATGCCTGCGGTCACACGGCTGGAAGACCGCGGTGTCTATCCCGTTCGGGATGACCGCGACAGGAAAAGATCCGAGCACATGACTGGCACGAACGTCGGCCGCAATGCCGTTGCCGACCGCGACCGAACGAAGGCGCAAAGCGCGCCACAACCTGTGTTTGGCCAGGCAAGTCCTGCGGGTGAGGTCGCTCTCGTCGAGGCTGCTCAACAGCGGGCACGCCCCGCAACCGGACTCGAACTTGCGGCAACGGTGCGGACACCGACAACCCCCCGTAAAGGCCCCCCAGTCATGGTGCGTCCAGATTACCGGCCCAGACAGAGCCCAAAGGGCGCGCGCCGACAACGCCTGGCTGATCCAATGCAAATGTATGATGTCGGGGCGCAGACACCCGATGGCGCCAGATGCCGGCCGGGGCAGCCACCCAACCGACCACGCGGATGCTAGCCTTCTCGG
>JAQULY010000286.1 GCA_028718445.1 Kiritimatiellia bacterium | reverse complement strand
GTCGGTGGCCGGTGTCCACAAAGTCCTGGAAGGCATGGACTGTCTCGTGCTGGCGGTCGGCGAAGTGTCCAAGGCGCGGCATCTGCTGCTGAACGTCTCCATTGACGTCTGGGTGTGCGATCTGGCCGCCGCCAACCTCGATTTCCGTGCGCTGCACGCCGAGGCGCTTGGCAGGAACCCGCACATGTGCATCCTACTGACAGGACCGGCGCTGACGCAGCCTCACGCGGCCGCGCTGATCAAGGACAAGCTGGCCAACCGTTTCGTGCCCAAAGCTTGGCCGCGGCTAACCATCAAGCATGCCATGCTCGAAATGCTGCACCAGGTTGACGAGGCTCAACCGGCCGCCGGAGGTCAGGCGGCGGTCCATGCCAAGCACATCGAGACGCCCAGCGGTCCGGCCAGCGACAAGAAGGTGCACGCTCCCGTGTCGCAGAAGGCGGTACCGTTGCAGCTTGAGGATGAACGCTACCGTCTTGACGAGCAGCTCGGTGAAGGCGGCACCGGACGGGTCTACCGCGCCTTCGATCAGCTTCTGGATATGGAAGTCGCGGTCAAACTGCTCAATCCCGAACTTGCGCGCGACGAGAACGCCATACAGTCGCTCAAGGCGGAGACGCGCATCTGCCTGCAACTGCTGCACAAGCACATCGTGCGCCTCTACAATCTCGAGCGGCGTGAAGACCTGTTTCTGATTATCATGGAGTTTGTGCGGGGATGCACGCTGCACCAGTTGATCAAGCAGAACGAGACGCTGCCGCCGTTGATGGTGCTGCAGATCGTGACGGTGATCACCGATGCGCTGCACTACGCCCACAAACATGGCGTGCTTCACAAGGACCTTACGCCCGGTAACGTGCTGATCTCGGATGACGGGCTGCTCAAGGTGATCGATTTCGGCATCGCCGACATGATCAACCGGCAGCGCGACGATCACGATTACGTGGTCGGCACGCCCGCCTATATGAGCCCAGAACAACTGCGGGGCGAGGCTCTCGACGTGCGTACGGACGTCTATTCCCTGGGAGTGCTCACGTACCAGATTCTGACCGGACGTCTGCCCAGCAGCCCCGAAGCTACGATCGAGGATCTGGCCTTCCGGCCGCATCCGCCGCTGGCGGGCTTGCCTTATCCCGTGTTGCAGGTGCTGGAACTGGCCACTGCCCTGGAGCCGGACCGGCGCTGGCCGAGCATCTCGCGTTTCGGCACGGCCTTTGCCGCTGCCTGTTCGCAGGAATATGGGATCCGCCTAGACGAAGGTTGAGCGGTTTCAGAGCAGAATCTTGATGACCACCTTGCGTACCTGGGAGGGGCCTTCCGCGCCACAGCGCCCGGGCATGTGACTGTCCTGCGGCATCAGCACGGCGAACCGGCCGGGGGACAGCGTGATCCAGTCGCAGACGCCATCGTAGAACGCGATATCGGCGGCGGCATCATAGGGTTTGGCAGGGCGCAAGGCGTCCGTCAGCGGCGCGTATCCGCAGAGTTCCCGGCCGCTCAGCAGGCACTGCACGTCGGCATAGCGCCGATGAGTCTCAAGCTGACCTCCGGCTGGAGTGCGCGTGCGATAGCTCTGCACGAGCGCGAACATGCGGTCGCCGTCGAGGTTCTGCCGTCCGTCAGGCAACTCCGCCGTGCTGGCGGCACGCAGAAAATCGAGGGCCGTTCTCAGTCGCGGCAGCATTGCCGCATAGAGCCCGGCATGTTCGAGGGTGTCGAGAATCACGACTTGACCTTGACCGGTCTGCCGGAGGCTACGCTCTTGGCCTCGGCCTCCACGATTCGCACCGAGCGGGCGCCGTCGGCGATGGTGACGGTGGACGGCGGTGTCTTGCGCGCGATGCAATCGAGCAGGTAGGCGATTTCGTGCTCGTAACCCATGCCGTCAGGCATGGCGACGGGCTCACGCTGTCCGTCGCGGCAGAGCGACAGCGCCGGCTTCGCGGCCAGATCGAAGATGGCCGTAGCCTGATCGAAGTTGACGGTAAACTGCATGGTGAAGCCAAAGCCGGGCGCCATGGCCCAGCCGCCTTCGGCGGTGACCATGGGGCCGTCCGGTCCGAAGTCGTAGCGCGTCATCACGTGGTCCACTTCGCTGGTGTGGCGGCGGTAACCGCTGCTGAAGACGGCTCGCGGCATGCCGAAACACCACTGCACGAAATCCGTGTCATGGATGTGCAGGTCGAGAATGGCTCCGCCGCACTGCTTGCCGTCGCCGTACAGAGGATGATTCGCGCCGGGATGGGAGGAAACGCGGCGGAAATGGGCGGCCAGCACGCGGCCGTAACGACCGGTAACGACGGCCTCGCGCAGCCAGGTCCAGCCGGGCCAGAAGCGCATGCACATGGCGGGCATGATCATGGTGCCGGCCTTGTCGGCGGCACGCACGAGGCGCTCGGCGTCGCGCGCGGTGCGGGCCAGCGGTTTCTCGACCAGCACGTGCTTGCCGGCGCGCAACGCCGCCAACGCGTACTTCAAATGCAACGGCGTGGGCAGGCAGATGTCCACGAGCTGCACGTCGCGGTCGCGGATCAGCTTGATCCCATCATCATAGCGGCGGACCGACGACAGATCGAACCCGCCTTGCGCCTGTCCTTCGATGTTGCCTTTGGCGCGCGCCTCCCCGCTCAGCCGCTTGGGATCAACGTCGCTGATGGCGCAGACCTTGACGTCCTGGCGCTTGGCATAGACGTCCAGGTGCGTGTTGCCCATCGTCCCCAGTCCAATGACGCCCACATTGATCATGACGAGCTCCTCTGTATGATGCCGATGCGGTTTTGGCGCCGGCGGTCAGGCCGGCAGCAGTTTCTTCAGCGACTTGGCTGTCTTGGCCAGCAGATCTGGCCGCCACGGCATCATTTCGGCGATGGCGGTGCCGCGATAGCCGGTGCGCTTGAGGGCGGCGGAGACCGCCTTCCAAGGCACGTCGCCATCGCCCAGGTCGCAGAAGCCCGACAGGTTGCCGGCCGCGCGCTTGAAGTCCTTGACGTGCACGCGACCGATGCGCTTACCCAGTATCTCGATCCAATGTTGCGGGTGCTGGTGGTACCCGAGCACATTGCCGACGTCGAAATAGGCCTTGACGCGCTCGCTGCCCCACGCGTCCAGGAAATCGCGGAACTCGAGCGGCGAATAGAATAGTCCGTTCCAGACGTTCTCGATGCACAGATCAACCTTCAGCTTGCGGGCCGTAACCAGCAAGGCCGCGACGGCCTGGCCGGCCCAGGTGACGGCCTGGTCGTAGCGCACGGCCGGGAAATCCGGCTTCCAGGGAATGGCGATGGCGCCAGGGACGAAGAGCATGGCCTTGCATCCGAGCCAGGCGGCGCGCTGCAACGCGGCTTGGTGCTGCGCCACGGCCTGGCGGCGCACCGAGGCGCGGGGATCGGTTGGGCACACGTCCCAGCTCAGCCCGGATGCCACGGTTTCGACGGCGATGCCCGCGCGGTCAATCGCCGTGCGGACCTCCGCGCAGTCGCGCTGAGTTGACTGCAGGCTGAGCGCGCCCTGAGTGCCGATACAGAGTTCGAGCGCCTCGAAACCCGCCTTGCGCGCTTCACGCAAAGCGTCCGGGATCGGGTGAGTTCCTGCCAGACCGTGTTGGAACGACCAGTAACTGATGCCACGCAACATGAGGCTCTCCTTATCCTGAAGGGCTCGGGCACGCCCGGTCCGCAATAAGCATCTATTTTGCCAGAACGGCGCCGGCCTTGACCAGCATCTTCTCCATACGGCGGCCATACTCGACGTAGTTGGCGAACATGATCTCCTCTGAGGACTTGACGCTTTGGTCATGCGCCACGGCCGCCAGATGTGGCTCGATGGAGATGCCGCCGTCATAACCGCGCTTGACCAGGTCGGCGCAAATGCGGGGGACTTCGGCGACGCCTTCGCCGCAAAAAGTGAATACGGCCTTGCCGTCAGCCATGTGACCGTCCTTGATATGCACGTAGACGACGTGTTCTCGCACCTGGCGGTAGAAGTCCCAAGCTGACTGATAAGGGTAGGGGACCGGTTGGGTGCGGTCGAAGGTGAAGACCGGGTTGCCGGTGTCGAAGACCAGTTTCAGTCCGGGGACGGCTTCCAGCAGACGCAGTGTGAAGTGCGCGCCCAGGCCGCCGTAATTCATGCAGTTCTCGTGCACCGGCTGGATGCCGGCGTCCAGGAACCGCCGCGTCAGCTCGCGCAGGCGCGCGACGCGGACATCTTCCATCTGATCGTTCAGCGGCCGGTCATGCAACGGCGGATAGCTCATGATGCGGATGAGCTTGGTGCCCAGCCGCTGCATACGGGGGATGGCGCGCTTGGTTTGCTCGAGATCGGCGTCGAAGGGTTTGCGGACATCCTTGGCCCAGTTGGCGATCGCCGATCCGAAGCAGTTGATCCGAATGTCGGCCGCTTCCAGTTTGTCGCAGACCGCCTCGAAGTCCGCTTCCGGCAGGTCGTGGATGTTCTGGCCGTCAATGTTGCGGCTTTCGATGCGTGTCCAGCCGAGTGTCTTGGTGGCGCGGATCTGGCCGTCAATGTCTCTGGCGGCCTCGTCGGCAAAGCCGGTCATGTACATGGGCATGAGGTGTTTCCTGTCAGGGGTTGATGTTGAAGGAGGTGGAAAGGTCGGCGTCCGCGTCGGCGGTGACGGACTGTTTCTGAAAGCGCGATTCGCGAATCAGTTTACGCAGCAGTTTTTCATAGCGGGCCGAATCCATCGGCAGCGAAACGGTCTCGCCGCACAAGGACGACAGCACCATGGCATTGGCCAGTTCGACTGAGTGCAGGCCCTCTTCGCCGGGCGCCAGCAGCGGTGCGCCATCCAGGATTGCGTCGGCGAAGTTGGCCAGGATGCCGTTGTGCTGGGTGCCTACGCCCCCAGCCGGCGGTACCTCCACGTTCCAGATGCCCGGCGAGGCGAAGCCGGACTTGGATTCGCGGCTGAACTGCAACATGGAAACCTCGTTGCGGGTGAAGCGGATTTGCGCGTTCTCCAGCACGATCTTGCCGTGATCGCCGCAGATTTCGAGACGATTGGTGCCCGGCGCCTCGCCGGTGGTGGTGACGAATACTCCCGTAGCGCCGTTGGCGTATTCAAGGTAGGCGGTGACCTCGTCTTCCACTTCGATGTCGTGGCGCTTGCCGAAACCGCAGAAGGCGCGCAACCGGACCGGCATGCCGCAGAGCCATTGCAGCAGGTCCAGGTTGTGCGGACACTGGTTCAGCAACACCCCGCCGCCTTCGCCCTTCCAGGTGGCGCGCCAACCTCCGCTGTTGTAGTAGGCCTGCGTACGGTACCAGTTGGTGATGATCCAGTTCACGCGCGTAATTTCGCCCAACTCGCCGCCGCGGATCAGCTCGCGCAACTTGCGGTAGTACGGGTCGGTGCGCTGGTTGAACATGGCCGCGAAGACCAGACCCGACTCGCGGTGGGCTGCTATCAGCCGCTCGCAGTCGGCCTTATGGACGGAGATGGGTTTCTCTACCAACAGATGCTTGCCGTGCTTCAGGGCTTCGATGCCGACGGTGGTGTGAAAGTAGTGCGGCGTGGCCACCAGCACGGCGTCAACGTCGGCGCTCGCGATCAAGTCGCGACTGGCCTCGAAACGCGCCACACCGGCGGGGAACTCGGCCATGCGGGCGGCTTCGGTGTCGCAGATCGCCGTGAGACGCATCCGGTCTACGTTGCCAGCCAGGACGCTGCGCGCATGTACGTTGCCCATGCCACCCACGCCGACTACGCCCAGTCTGACTTGCTTCATGACCCTGTCGTCCTTGCATGCTACTCCGGCTGGAATTGAGCGCCAGGCGCGGAATCAAAAAAATATAAGCTACTGCAACCGCGCGTCTGAGACAAGGGCATAACGACCGATAATTATTACTGTTCAGCCCTCGGCGCCAGGTGCTATACTGATGCGGTATAGTTAAAGGTAAGCATTGCATGCATGCCCGTGAGAACGCGACCAGCAGGTTGCTGATGGCGCGTCGCAGAGTGGTCGGCAATACATGAGCAAGCTCCGCAAGTCTGTGCGCCCAGCCGCCGCTGCGCCTGAAGCTTCGCCTCCAGGCGCAGACGCAACCGCGGTGTCGGCGACGACGGCCCAGCCGCCCGCCGACGGCGCTGGGGCTGCTATTCCGCCGCACCCCGCCGCGGCGCATGCTACTGGCGTCGTCGCGCAGAGCGTGCCAAAGGGGGCCTGCCCGAACTGCGGTGTGATCATCTGGTTCACCGACAAGATGCCGCTGTCGATGACCTCCTGCTCCGTCTGCGGCATGTCGTTCATGGTGCCGGGCATGCTGGACGACTTTCTCCTGATCGAGCGCATTGGCGTAGGGGAGATGGGCGAGATTTTCCGGGCACGCGACGAGACGCTTGGACGGGAAGTGGCCATCAAGGTGGTGCGCGCCGCGCGCGCCGATGAGGAGAGCCTGCGCGAACGGCTACGACGCGAGGCCCAGGCCGCCGCGAAGATATGTCACCCGCGCGTGGCGCAAGTCCACAAACTGGGCTTCTCCAACGGGCACCCATACCTGGTCATGGAACTGGTTCAAGGCGAGAACCTGGATGTCAGGCTGCGGCGCGAAGGCCGTATCCCCGAGCGCGTTGCGCTGCGTGCGGCCGAAGACGTTACTGTCGGACTGCAGGCGCTGCACAAGGAGGGCTTGACTCACGGCGATATCAAACCGTCCAACATTCTGATGGACCGGGAGGGGGCGGCCAAACTGGTGGACTTCGGACTCTCGGGTATGTCGCGCCGTGACGGCAGCGGCGCGATCCTGGGAACGCCCCATTACATTGCGCCGGAATCGCTCCGCGGCGCACCGGACAACAGCCAGACGGACATTTACAGCCTTGGTGCCACGCTCTATCACCTGATGTGCGGCCGCACACCCTTCGAGGGGGCCACGCCTGCCGAGGTGGTTCGCGCCCGCCTGCTCAAGCCGCCCGATCCTATCGGCAAGCACGCGCCGCACCTCTCGGCCGGCGCGCAACGGATCGTGATGCGCATGCTGGAGCGTGATCCGGCCGCGAGGTATCCCGACAGCGTAGCGGCCACGGCCGATATCAGGTTGGTCCTCAAGGAACTGGACGGCGAAGTGCAGGCTCCCGTCGGTCCGGCGCCCGCGGCGGTGCAGGTGTGCGCTCCCCCGGCGCCGCAGCCGCAGCCGGCGCCATCGCCTTCTCGCCTGCGCCGCACGGCCGGCTATGTGATCCTGTCGGTCATTGCCGTAACCGAAGTGGCCTTGCTGCTGAACGGCGTCAGGGAACGCGCCGTCTCGCGGCACGGT
>JAQULY010000285.1 GCA_028718445.1 Kiritimatiellia bacterium | reverse complement strand
GACTTCGGCAACGGCCGTGTTTACACAAGGACGACGCGAGAAGGCCATGTCGCTGGGAGCCATCACCGCGGGAGAGTTGCATGCGGTTGTCGATACCGGCGACCTGAAGCCGGGTGACTATACGCTGGATGTCCGGGTGGCCGACGCTAACGGATCCTTTGTGGCCTCCCGGGCGCAGCCTTTTACCAGGAAGCGCTTGCCGGTGTGGTTCAACAACAATCTGGGCAAAGAACCGGTCGTGCCCGCGCCTTTCACGCCTCTGGCAACGACAGGCGATGTCATCCGCTGCTGGGGGCGCACCTACGACTTCGCCGATGGTTTGTTGCCTGCCCGGATCATCGCGCTCGAGTCCAACAGCGTGCTGGCGGCTCCGGCCGCCGTGTTGCTGGGCGTGCAGGCAGCGGATCGGGTCGTCTGGCGCGCCGTGCCTTGTGCGAAGAAGGAAACGATCGAGAAGGCTGCCCATCGGGTCGCTTTCCGCCGCCAGGGAGAAAGCGACGGCGTGCGTGTGACGGCGTTGAGCGAGTGCGAGTTCGATGGAACGGTTTGGTTGACCATCACCGCCGAACCGGTGGCCGGGCCGGTGGAACTGTTGGGGCTGCGGGTGGATGTGCCGATCGATCTGGCGACGATGCAAGGCATTGACCCGGGGCTGGAAGCGCACTTTGGCGTACTCGATCCCGAGGCGCTGTTCCGGAACTGCGGCGACGTGAAACATCTGCCGCCGCTACGGACAATGGGCGTCTACAATACGCAGGCCGGCATGTTACTCGGCACGGTGCGATGGATCCGCCGGGGACCTAACGAGGCGCAGGACGAGGCGCGTCGACAGGAAGGGCCGCTGGATTGGGTGGCGGGGCCCCAATCCGCCGAATGGGCGCGATGGAAACCGACGACGTTGCGCGCGATTCGCGAAGGCACGGCGCTGAAGGCGTGCGGAATCGAGTTGAACGTGATCGAAGGTCCCTACATGCTGAAGGGTTCGCGGACCTTCACGTTATATCTTCAGGGCTTGCCCGCGAAGCCGCTGCCGCATGACCCCTACTTTTATCGCTGCGGCGGTTCCAGGGAATCCATGGCCGCGCGGGCTCCCTCGTCATCCGACACCAAGATTCGCCGTTTGAACATGCTCGACAAATTGGAGTTCTCGGACTTCTTCTTCAGCCAATACGACTATTGCGATCGGGACGAGATCACTCCGCCCCGCATCGAGAACGAAGAGGAGATGGAGCGTTGCCGGAAGCGGCTGGCGCCCGCCGTGAAACGGGGCATCTCCACCACCGCCTACATGAGCACCAGCATGGTGCGGCAGCCGGAATACCTGCCGGATTGGACCGCCAATGCCGGCGCCGAAGTGGTGACCTTAGACTCCAGCTACGCGGACTTCGCCATCTGGAACATGCGGGAATATGTCGAAGCGCTTCGCGCGGAGAAGCTGCCGGTGGACGGCATCTATTACGACAACACGCTCTACATCTTCGGCGCGGACAACGTCACGGGTAAGGGTTGGGTTGATGAGCAGGGAAGACGCTGGCCTTCTTTCGACATGCGCCGTTACTGGGATTTTCGCAAGCGCATGTATGTGTCTCTGTTCCAGATCGTGGGTCCGAGACTCCGGATCGCGGACAACATCCCCCAAATCCGGGCGCCCTTCCTTTCATTCAGCACACGCTTTGTCCTGGGCGAAGGGCATGTCTTCATGACCCCTCCGAACCACGACTTCGACCGGAATCTCCTGTTATCGTATCGCACCAAGTACTCCCCACGGGTGCTGTCGGCCGCTTGCCTCTGGTTTTCAACGCCGATTACCTATCTGGAGCAGCCCAAGGACCGGCGTTACATGCTGGGTTCGGAGTTTGGCCCGACCGACTTCCCCGTGGGCCTGGCCTATGTGCACGGCATCAACTCGGACGCCAATTCCGGCCAGCACTACCCGCATACGTTCCGTCTGTATGAAGCTCTGGACTATTTCGACATACGGGGAGATCAGGTGCGGTTTCTTGGATATTGGGAGAACGGCGACCGCGTGAAGACGGATAACCCGGACGTGCTGGTGTCGCTATATACGCGGCCGGAACGGGCCATGCTGTTTGCCGTCAACCTGGCGAAGGAACCCCGGACGGTGCGCGTCAAATTGGACCTACCTCGCCTGGGGCTCAGACCATTCGATGGAATTCGGCTGACGGACCCCTTCTACGCGGAACGTTTTTACATGGAAAACAACTCGTTCTCCTTCACTATTCCCGGGCGGGCCTACCGTCCGATCATCGTGTGCAACGATATCATTCGAGACACGGATGTGGTGGCGCCATGACTCAAGCTCCCAAACATTCCGATCCTTCCGCCGGCCCCCTGACGGCCGGCTCGCTGCTGGAACCGCTCGCCGCCTTCCATCGCCTCGTGCCGAAGTGGGTGGAAGAAGAAGGGTTAGCCATGGTGGGGGCCTGGGAGTCAATTCAGTTCTATCAGCGCAGCAACCAGGCGACCACGGACTTTGAGGATCTCTACGAGGAAGGGCATACGGAGGCCTTCGTGAAGGAGGCGAAAGCGGTCGGTGCCAACTGCATCATCACCCACTACGACTATTCGTTCGGGTTCGAGGAGCAGAAGATCCAACTGGCGAAGGCCAAAGCGTTTATCGGCCTGTGCCACAAGCATGGAATGAAGGCCGGCGTCTACTTCCGGCTGGATTCCATCGGCCACGAAGCGTTGGTCGGAACGGAGCGCGACATCCTGTCATGCGTTCAGCGCGACGAGCTGGGTCCGGTTGGGTTCGCCCCATATTTCCACGGATTATGCTACCACCATCCCAAGGCGGTGGAGTGGGCTAAGACGTGGATCCGGCGGGCGGTCGAGGAATTTCGCGCCGACATCCTGCACTTCGACGGCTTCATCTTCGGCGGCATGGAGGGCATGGGGGTGGCCTGCCGTTGTCCGCGGTGCCGATCCGACTTTGCCGATTTCCTGTCCGAGAAATATGGGAACAAGCCCGAGGCGGCGCGCCTGCGGTTCGGGCATACCCAAGTTCGGAACATCGAGCCGCCGATGTCGCCGGACGGCATGACCCGCGTGCAGGGCGTGCCTCGGGGTCCCATGACGTCGCCCGTATGGCAGGAGTGGATTCAGTTCAAGTGCCTGTGGAGCACGTATCTCGCCAGGCTCATCGCCCGCTACGTCCACTCGCTCGATCCGAATGTGGCCATCGAGGTGAACTCCTGCCAGGGCATGCGGGAGAACGATGCGCTGAACTACGGACTCGACCATCCCGCTTATGCGGGACTATTCGATGCCTACTGGGCGGAGGACGGTTACGGCCCCGGGGTCCTGCCGACGGGCGAAATCATCTCGCGCATGCGGCACTGCAAGTACGTGCGCAACAACGGCGGCACCTTGCTCAACTATCTTCACGCCGAGACGCCGCGCAGGCAACGCCAGGAAATCGCGCACAACTTCGCGTTCAACGGAGGCTCGGCCGGCTGCCTGGGCTTCGCTCCGGGAATGCCCTACGACTTCCGCGAGTTCGCCGAGGAGAAGCGGGCGATGCTGGCCTGGCGGAAGCGACACGCCGATTTGTTCCGCGGCGTGGAAATGCTCTCGGATGTGGCCGTGTGGCGGGGACAGAAGGCCATCGCTTTCGGCGACGGCTCCGTGGCATGCGCCTCGATGCGCGTCGAGCAGGTGTTAATCGAGGATCGCATCCCGTTCAACTTGGTCAGCGATACCTGGTTGGAGCAGCCGGGCGCTGAACGGGTGTTGATTCTGCCAGACGTCGAGTGCATTGATGATGCGCAGGGCGATGCCCTGCAACGTTATGTGGAGACCGGCGGAGGGCTGATCGTCTGTCAGGATAGCGGCCGGTTCGACGGGTGGCGCCGCAAGCGGCCCGACTTCCTGTTGCGCAAGTTGATGGGGCCGGAAGCCGGACGGGACGGCGGTGAAAACAGGTCGGCGGTGACGGCCGACATGCCGGCGGGCTTTGTCAGCAAGGCCAACGGCGGGACAGTCGGCGCGACAGTGACGCAGCATGTTTACGGGCGGGGACGCGTGGTCTACATCCCCGAGATTCTTAGGCCGGGGGAGCAGCGTTCGACGGTGGACGAACGTTTCCGCTACGACTTTGGTCTCGATTACGCCGGTTGGAAACTGCCCGCCTGCGCCGACGAACTGCGTGCGGCCATCCGCTGGTGCCTGAACGGACCGCTCCGCGTTCACGTCCAGGCGGAGCGAGGTGTGCTGACGGAATATGCGTGGCAGGAGAAAACGGGACGGACGATCGTGCATCTGGTCAACCTGCTGACCCAACCCGCGTGTCCCGTGAAGGTAACGCTGGCGCTTGCGCCGGAAAAGACATTGCAGGATGTCCGCGTGGAGACGCCCGACCCAGGCGGAGGGTGTGCCACGCGGCAAGCGGTGAGTGACCGGCAGGTGACGATCGAACTGGACCAGCTCGATGTTTACGCCGCCGTGGTCATCGCCATGGGGTGACGCTGCGAGTACAGGCCTCAGGGAGTCGGTTGACGATGACGACCAACAGGAGAACAAGATGAATGCGAAACACGATGGCAAGAGGCTAGCGAACATGCTGGGGTGGCTGGTGATGGTGCTGTGCGCCGCCATGCCGGTCCGGGCAACCACGCTGCTGCGGGTCAACTTTGACACGGGGGCTCAAAATCCGGCCCCGAGTCCGTACGTTGCGGGAGCAGGCGACATCCTGCCCTCCGGCAGCACCAGCGTCTGCTTCAACCCGGTTCGCTTTTCGACCGAAAACGGCAAACAAGGAGGACAGGCTTTGGCCTTTACCGCTGGCGCGGCGTCGCCGGTGAGGCAAGGTTATCAGTTCTCTGCTCTTACGAACGTCCAGAAGTTTGCACAGAACTCCTTCACGGTCGAGGCGATTGTACGGCCGGACTTCTCTGACGCCGTATACGGGGGCACGAACTACGGCACTACCTCTCGGAGCATCATCTTCTTTGGGTGCCCCGAGGGTTGGGGTATAAATTCCGTACTTTTTGTCGATCAGAATACTCACAAGGTTCAATGGATCGGCGCGGGCGGGTATGGGGATATGGCCTCGATTCAGACTCTCGCACCAAACCGGTGGTACCATGTGGCCGTCGTTGTAGATGGCAGTATCCCCCAAGTAAGAATGTATATTGATGGCGTTATTGAGAACGCAGGGGCGTATCCGGACGGGTGGCAGTACCAAGGGATCTTCAGTATTGGAGACACCATATCCGTCGGGAACGATCCGAATACGACCACCAACAACTTCGCCGGACTGATTGACGCCTTGTCCATTAGCGACACGGCCTTGGCGGAAACGTCGTTTGTACTTCCGAGCTGTTCGAGCAATGGAACTGGCGTCGTGTTCCGCACGCTCTTCGATTTCAATGCCCAAACTCCCGCCCCCTCCCTTTACCCATATCCTTCCCTGCCTGCCGATATCTTACCACAAGGGTGCAGCGGCGTCCGTCTGGACACGAACAACGCGATTGTGCGGGGAGACGGCTATCAGGGACGCGGCGCCCTGGTGATGATGGGCGGCGGCGCGGCGCCGAACACCCAGGGATACAAGTTCTGGGACGTGGCAGCCAACAAGCTGGTCCAGAACAGTTTCACGCTGGAGGTGATCTGCAAGCCCTGTTTCTCGGACGCGGTCGTGGACAACGTGAACTACGGGAGGACAGCGAAATCCACCCTGCTGGCCAACGAATTTCGGGATATGTGCTGGCTATACCTGGATCAACAAACCGGTCTCGTACATTTTCGGGGATACACCGGCTATGGCGATATCGATTCGAGCATGGTTCTGACTAACGGCCAGTGGTATCACACCGCTGTCGTAGTGGATGGCGCAGCGCTGCAGACGCGCTTGTACATCAATGGCGTTCAGGACGGATATACTGGGAACTACCCATACGGGTGGCACACGCAAGGCATCTATCAGGTTTATCAGCATCTGTTCATCGGAACCACCGGCTTAGCGACGGGCGAGAATTTCTGCGGCGAGATTGACGCCGTGGCCATTTCCGACACGGCCCGGAGCGTGGAGGACTTTGTGCTGCCAGTAAAATCCACAAGGGGCGTTCTGATAACCATCCATTGATTTGACAATTATCTGGGGCAGGCACACGCGAGTTCTCGAGCCCGCGCCCCTGGTGTTCGGGCAGCTTGCTCCCAATCGGCGATCATCACCATCTGGTCACAGTCCGTGTTTCTGGCGATACTGCCACGGGCTCAGGCCCTGGATGGCCTTGAAGACACGAGAGAAGTGATAGCGGTCGCAGAACCCGGTTTCGTCCGCGATCTGCTTGATCGAGCGAGCCGGATCGTGAAGCAGCAGGCAGGCCCGTTCGATTCGTTTCTGCCGGAGGAACTCCTGCGGCGAGAGACTGAGTTCTTCGCGGTATTCCCGCATCATGACGTTAACGCTCACGCCCATGTGTTCCGCAATCTCGCGGTTTGAGATCCCGCTCCTAAGGTTTGCCTCGACATGGCGCATGCTCTCCATCAGGCGCACCGGCAATTTCCGCTGCACGATGTCATGCATGGGAATGCAGGCCAGCAGGCAGAGAATCGTGCCGCGAATCGCCAAGCTCATCGTGACATCGTCACGCAGGGCGTCAAGGCGGTCGAGTGGAAACGCCAGGATCGGACGCAGTACCAGTTTCTCGACTGGGAACGCGTAAAGCCTGAACGCCAACCGGTCGAAGGGCGCGTCCACCAGGAAATGCACAGAAAAGTGCCGCACCATGGGCGCCATGAGCCGTTGCACGATCACCATGCCGGGGGGTACCAGCACCATGTGCCCAGGATCCAGGTCCACGCGTCGCCGCCCGTATCGGATGAACGCGCCGGGATCGGCGTCCCAGTACAGGCGCCAGAAACTGGCGCGCAGATCGTCGTGACGCCACGCGCTCAACCGGATCCAGCGGACCGACAGCAACCGGATGTTAGGATCGTAGAAAACGCCCATATGAGAGTCCCAAGTCAAGACCACCCGTAGGCGTGCCGTCACCATTCGGGCGCGCTGCAACAATACCATAACCATCGGTAAGGCACCGGCCGATTGCATGATTCTTTGAAGCGTGTTCTCCAAAGCGTGTTTCCGTTCGCCACGTGCGCCCATACACAACGACGGTGTTCCCGTTCATCGCCAGCGCGTGAACGTTTTTGTACCATAGCCGCAACTTTGGAGAACCGCCAGGATGTGGTACAAGAAGAGTTTTCGACGCAATCTGATCGATATGCATATCGCCGACAGCGATGACCGGTTTATGTCCGAATTCGATCCGCAAGTGTACGCGGACAG
>JAQULY010000284.1 GCA_028718445.1 Kiritimatiellia bacterium | reverse complement strand
CTGAACGATCCGACCATGCCCGACCCGACCGATCCCACCGGCCGCCGCCGGATACCGGACCCCTTCTACAACCCGAGTTTCAGCACCACGCCGTGGACGCTGCACTTCAATCCAGGGTCCTACCTCTACGCCGATACCCCGATTGTGCCGATCGCGGGGTTTGTCGGCTATCCGAACAACCACTTGGACGTCGAACCCGCGGATCAAACCCCGGTCATCTGGCTGGTCACCAACGCGACCACGGGCGCTGTCGGTCCATACCTCACGGCCGTGACCGATGTGTTGGAAATCGTCTCCAAGGGCGCGACCGCCGTTCACGATCCGTCGCTGCCGTTCGGCAGCGCGGGCACGGTCGTGCGCGACTACGGTTTCGGCGCGACGGCCGGCTTGGTCACCTTCGAGGGTGTACCCCTGACGGTGCTGTCCTGGAGCGACAGCGTCATTCGCGCGCGCCTGCCGGCGACCTTCCAGACGGGCGCCGAGGGGCGCTTGCTGGTAACGCGCGGCGACAGCGGACGGACATCGCCGATGGGCGTGACCGTGACCTACAGTGGCCCCGGCGCCGTGCACCAGGTCGTGCCGCGCGCGCCCACGCTCGGCGACCCGCTGCCCGACCCCATCCAGGAGGCGATCGACGCGGCCGCCCCCGGCGACCTGATCATGGTGGGCCCCGGCATCTATGCCGAGAACCCGATCGTCTACAAGCCCGTGCGCGTGCAGGGCGCGGGTGAAGCCACCATCATCAACGCGAATCCGACGCCGTCCTCGCGCCTGTCCGTCTGGCATGCCAAGGTGGTCAGCGTCTATGGCAACGATCCGTTTGGGGCCAGCGAGAACGCGGGGTTCACCGTGTTCGGCACCAACGGCACCGACTTCACTTTCTTCCGCTCCCGCATCGACGGCTTCGCGATCCGCGGTTCGGTTTCCGGCGGCGGCATACAGGTGTACGACTCCGCCCACAACCTGCGCATCAGCAACAACCGCCTGGACGGAAACCAGGGCACCTACTGCGGAGGCATCACGCTCGGGCAGCGGGACAATGCCGGCACGATCTTTAACAACTCGAACGTCGTGATTCAGGGCAATCAGATTGTCAAGAACGGCGGTGTCAACGGCGCGGGCGGCGTGGCTATTTACACGGGCGCCAACAACTACCGCATTCTGGACAACCTGATTCTCGGCAACTTCTGCCGCGGCGCGGGCGGCGGCATCGGCCACGAAGGTCTCAGCCCGGGTGGTCTGATCGCACGCAACGTCATTCGCAACAACGAGACTTTCTATGCGCTGCTGACGGGCGGTGACGGCGGCGGCATCTTCATCGGCGGCGAAGCGGTCGCGGCGGGCGGCGGCGCGGCGCTGAGCACCGGTTCGGGATCCGTGACCATCGAGGGCAATCTGATCCAGGGCAACCTGGCGGGTTCCGGCAGCGGCGGCGGCATCTGCCTCAGCGGCGTGAACGGCGCGGATGTCGCGGCCAGCGCCAATCCGGCCGACTGGTACACCGTCAACTTGTTCGACAATATCGTCGTCAACAACGTGGCGGGCCTAGCGGGCGGCGGCATTGCGCTGGCAGACGCCGTACGTGTGAACATCGTCCATAACACGGTGGCCAACAACGACAGCGTCGCGACGTCGCAATCTGCGCTTCCGCCCGGTGAAACCGCTTCGACACCACAGGGTGCCGGCATCGCCTCTTTCCTCCACAGCGACGCGCTGGCCACGGCCTCCGGCCAGGAGTACTCGAACCCGGCGCTCTACAACTCGATCGTGTGGCACAACCGCTCGTTCTACTACGATCGGGCGTTGCAGTCGCTGGTTCCCGCCGTTGGACCGTTCTACCGAGATCTGCAGACTCCCGACGGACAACCGGCGATGGACCCGCAAAGCTGCATTCTCAGCAGCACGGTAGGTTATGACGGCTCGAACATCGCCGACGATCCGCAGTTCGTGTTGGGCTACACCAACACACTCATGGCCGCGGCCGTGATCGACGAGGCCGGCAACAGTATCAATGTGCGTTTCGAGCCCACCGGCGCACAGGGCAACTATCGCATCCCGTCCGGTTCGCCCGCTGTCGGGGGCGCGGATGTCGCCTTCTTGCCGTCGTTCGCTAGTCTCTATGGCGACTTCGACTCGGAATACCGTCCCTACGGTGGCGATCCGGATATCGGCGCGGACGAGTTCGCGGTGGCGACGCTATTCGCGACCAACGACATTTACTTCCTCAATGAGGACTCGATTCTGACTGTTGGCGGCGGCGGTGTCCTTGGCAACGACCGTCCGACGGGCGGCGGGATAACCGTCGAACTGGTGAGTGCGCCTGAGCACGGCACGGCCGCCCCGCTCTTCAGCAACGGGAACATCAACTACACGCCGTATGCGAATTTTACGGGCGTGGACAGCTTCGTCTACCGGATGCGGCTGGGGAGTGCGCGCAGCCGAACGGCACAGGTCACACTGGTGGTGCGGGCGGTCAACGACGGCCCTGACGCCATGGATGACGCATATACGTTAACCGGCGGCACGACGCTGGTCGTGCCGGCCGCGGGTGTGCTGGCCAACGATACGGATCCGGATCACGACGTGTTGAGCGCCATCCACTTCGCCGGGCCGGACCACGGTTCGCTGACGCTCAACCCGGACGGCTCGTTTACCTACACGCCCGACCCGGGCTACTCCGGTCCCGACGCCTTCTATTACCTGGCCAACGACGGACAGACGGACAGCACGCTGGCCACGGTCACACTGACCGTCAATCCGCCGCTGCCCGACTTTGCGGTCACGTCCATCAGCCTGACTCCGGGCGTGGTCACCAACGGCGGCACGTTCAGGGCTGACATCAAGGTTGTAAACCAGGGCAGTCTCGCCGGGGCGGTCGGACAGCTCACCGTATGGGTGGACCAGCCGGGCGCCGACGTGCCCGCCGGCACGCCCGGCACGGCCTTTGCGACCCTCGATGGACTCGCCGTGGGCGCTTCCACCACGGTGACCTTCATGGCTCTGAGTGCGCCGCTGCTGCCGTCGCCCGGCGACACGGTAATCACGCCGGTGTTCCGCGCCTTCGCGGATGGCCTGGGCGCAACCGTGGAAACGAGTGAAAACAACAACCAGAGCGTGCAGAGCTACAGGGTGGTACGGCCCGGCACGATTCCGCCCGGGATCGCCGGGGCCATGACCAACGGCACACTGGTGGCCCAGGACATGATCGCGATGTGGAACCTGATCGCCCTGGAGATGGTCAAGACCAACCAGCAGATGGCGCCCGTGGCCTCGCGCACGCTCGCCATGATGCACGGGGCGATGTACGACGCCGTCAACTCTATCGGCGGCAATTTCAACCCGTACCGCGAACTGGTCCGTCCCGGCTATGTATGCTCGGCCGACGCCAGCGCGGCGGTCGCGGCGCACACGGTGCTTTCCGGCATCTATACGGGTCAGTTCGCCTATCTTGACCTGGCCCTGGCCAACTCGCTGGCGCTGGTGGCGGACGGCATTGCCAAGACCAACGGCATGATCTTGGGCGCCGATCTTGGTCAGAAGATGCTGGCCTGGCGATCGGACGACATGATGCGGATGATGATGACCAACTACACGGTAGGCGCAAACCCAGGCGACTGGCAGCCGACGCCGCCCGCCTACATACAGCCGATGATGCCGCACTGGGGCATGGCGCCCACCTTCGGCCTGATGCATAGCATGCAGTTCCGTCCACCCGCTCCGCCGGCGTTGAACAGCGCCGAGTACGCGGCGGCCTTCAACGAGGTCAAAGTCATGGGTGCGGCCGCCAGTTCCAACCGCACGCCCGCGCAGACGCAGACCGTGATGTTCTGGACCGACATGCCGGGCACGATCACGACGGTCGGTCGCTGGAACCAGGTTGCGCGCGATCTGGCGGCGCAACAGGGGAACTCGCTGCAGCAAAACGCGCGTCTGTTTGCGCTGCTCAACGTGAGCATGGCTGACGCCGGCATCTCGATCTGGGACTCCAAGTACTTCTATAATCGCTGGCGTCCGGTCACGGCCATCCGCGCGGCCGACACAGACGGCAATCCCGCGACCGACCTCGATGCTACCTGGACGCCTCTGGTCAAGACTCCGGCCTTCCCGGAGTATGGCGCCGCGCAAAGCGCCTTCAGCGCCGCCGCGGCCGGCGCTCTGGCGGACTTCTTTGGCACAAATGAGCTGGTGTTCGGTGTCGCCGAGTACATGAACCCGATGATGCGGCGCTACTACGCCAGTTTCAGCGAGGCGGCCGACGAAGCCGGCACCGAGCGGGTTTGGGCCGGTGTCCACTTCCCGTACGGCAATGCGGCCGGGCTGGAACTCGGATACGCCGTTGGACAATACATGGCCGATACCCTCTTCCTGCCGACTGGCTATCCGCAGGACACCGACGGGATCGACACGGACGGCGACGGCAACGTCAGCAACGACGTGCACTACGTCCACCTGGCGGCCGGCGACGGTTTCGTCAAGATGGCCGACGGCAACGAACTCTACTGCTTTGGCTTCTCCGACCAGACGTTGGTCTCGCTGGCGCACGCCGGCATGGACCACGGTCACAACGTCAACCCAATGGTCGCGATGGGCGGCATGTTGAAGGCCGAGACCTCCGCCCCGACGATTGTGCTCAAGGAGGGGCAGCGTTTCTACCTCGATCTCAGCAACGTGGGTATGATGATGCGGCCCGACCTGTTCGACCCGCACACCGTGCACTTCCACGGCTTCCCCAATGCCGCTCCGATCTTCGATGGCGAGCCCATGGCCTCGATCGCCGTGAACATGGGATCCAAGCTGCGCTACTACTACGAGATCGTGGAGCCGGGCACCTTCCTCTACCACTGCCACGTCGAGGCGACGGAGCACATGGAGATGGGCATGCTGGGCAACCTGTACGTCCTGCCGAAGCAGAACAACCTGCCCGACGGCACCATGCTGGGAACCTTCATGCACCGGACTGGCTACAAGTACGCCTATAATGACGGCGACGGCTCGACCTACTATGACGTGGATGCCCCGCTGCAGCTCGGCGGCTTTGACCGCGCCTTCCATGAGCAGCACATCGCCGTGCAGCCGCTGCCCTTCTCGACGCTGGACGAGAGCTACCCGATGATCAACGGGCGCGGCTATCCGGATACGGTCAACCCCGATCCCATCTACAACGCCTCGGCCGACAACCTTTCGCAGAAGATCAGCTCGCGCATCGAGGCAGTGAGCGGGCAGCGTATCCTGCTGCGCATCTCGAACCTCTCGATCTCGGACTTCCATTCGCTGACGGTCATGGGCATCCCCATGGAAATCGTTGGCAAGGACGCCCGCCTGCTGCGCAGCACCTCCGGCGTTAACCTCTACCGCAAAACCACCTCGATAACGCTGGGCGGCGGCGAAGCGGCGGATGTCATTCTCGATACAACGGGCATCGCGCCAGGCACGTACCTGGTCTACGACACCCGCCTCAATCATCTGAGCAACGACCAGGAAGATTACGGCGGCATGATGACCGAGATCACCATCACGGCGCCCTGAACAGCGGACGTATCAGGCTAAGGGAAGGAATCCTCAAAATGACAACGACCAAGACATATCGCGCGATCGGCAAAGGAGCGTCACGAGCCCTGCTGCTGACAGCCTTGACGCTGTGCCGCACGGCCGGCGCCCAGATGGGAGACACGCACATGATCACGGGTATCGCCGGCCCGAACATCTCGCTGACCGCAAAAGAGGGACACGTCAGCACAGCGGACGGCAACAGTGTCCACTTCTGGGGGCTGGCCGAAGGCGCCGCCCTGGCGCAGTATCCCGCGCCGACCATCATCGTGTCGCAGGGAACTACGCTGACGATCACTCTCAACAACGAACTGCCGATGCCGGTTTCGCTGGTGTTTCCTGGCCAGGCCGGCGTGACCGCCACGGGCGGCTCGCCTGGCGCCATTGCCCAGGAGGCCGCCCCGGCCGGTTCCGTAACCTACACGTTCACGGTCAACGAACCGGGAACCTACACCTATCACAGCGGCACGCGACCGGACCTGCAGATCGAAATGGGCATCGTCGGCGCGTTGATCGTGCGGCCGGTGGTGGGCGCGGAGGTGATGACCATGCAGGCTTACGCTCATCCGGACACCGCCTTCGACCACGAATTCCTGTTCTTGTTGAGCGAGATGGATGACCAGATCCATTCGCTGGTGGAGCAGGGCCGCTTGTCGGAGGTCAACACGGCCAAGCGCTGGCCAGTCTACTGGTTCATGAACGGGCGCACGGGGCCCGACACCATGGTGGTCACAAACGCCCCCTGGCTGCCGTCGCAGCCCTACGACTGCATGCCCATGTTCCACCCCGGCGAGCGCGTTCTGTTGCGCGTGATCGGCGGCGGCAGCGATCCGCATCCGCTGCACCACCACGGCAACAACAGCACCGTCGTCGCGCGCAACGGCCGCATGCTGACCAGTGCGCCGGCCGCCGGACCGGACCTGGGCGAATCGGTCTTTACCATCCCGTCGGCGCCGGGCGAGACCGTTGACGCCATCTTCACCTGGACCGGCGAGAAGCTGGGCTGGGATATCTATGGCCACAAGCCCGAGGATCCCTTGGAGCCGTTCGAGTACGCTCCGGACCACGGCAAGCCCTTTCCCGTGTCCTTGCCGGTTAACGAGCGTCTGACGTTCGGTCAACACTACAGCGGCAGTCCCTTCCTGGGCGCGCCTGGTTCGCTGCCTCCCGGCCAGGGCGGTTTCAATCCCATGAACGGCTATGCCTTCATGTGGCATTCCCACAACGAGAAGGAGATCGTGAACAACAACCTCTTTCCTGGAGGCATGCTGACCATGGCCATGATCGCCCCTTATCCGAGCACCAACATGGTTATGCAGATGCAGAACCCATGAGCGGACTTGCGGTACGAACGATGCGGGAGACCATTATGCGGAGGACACCAGTCATCAGGCTCTTGCTGACAGACATGCTTGGCGTCAGTCTGTTGACGGCGGGCGTGGGGCGCGGCGCGCAGATGGATGTCTATCTTCGTGCCGGCACAAACTGGCTGACCATGGCGGATGGCAGATCGGTCATGGTCTGGGGGTTCGCGCGCGACTCGGGCGCCAATGTCGAGGATGGAACGGTCACCGTCCCGGGACCGTCCCTGAAGCTCACACCGGACGACCAAAGCCTGGTCATTCACGTCAAGAACGACCTGCCGGAACCGGTCTCGGTGGTCATTCCCGGGCAGTCCTCGCCGCAGGGAAATCCGGAGCGCAATCCCGACGGGCGCGTGCGCTCCTTCACGCATGAGGCGCCTCCCGGCGGCACGGCCGTCTACACCTGGCCGAAC